>DASVOY010000426.1:0-1603 GCA_036383115.1 Allostellaceae bacterium | reverse complement strand
GATGGAGAGCGGCGCCTTCGACATCCCCGCGCCCAAGGCGCGGCAGGTGGTGCGGCCCGACATCCTCGTCGTGCCGCTCGTCGGCTTCGACGCGGCGAATTACCGGCTCGGCTATGGCGGTGGCTATTTCGACCGCACGCTCGCCGCGCTCGATCCGAGGCCGGTGACGGTCGGCGCGGGATTCGAGGCATCACGCATTGCCACCATCTTTCCGCAGCCGCACGACATCGCGCTGGACTACATTGTCACCGAGGCGCAACTGCGGCAGAAGGTGCGGGGACACTGACCGATGGGTCGAGCGCGAACATCCACCGTCGCCGAGATCGCGGCGCAGGCGATGGCACGGCTGTCGCCGTCGCGCCTGCCGGAGGGCATGCGGCGCGTGGCGGAAGACCTTGTGCTCGACGTCTTCGGTCTCTGCCTGGCGGCGCGCGGCAGCGACTATGTGCGCGCTGCCCTCGCCGGGTGGGACGCGGAAGGCGACGGCACGGTCATCGGCGAGGCGCGGCGCTTGAGTGCTACGGGAGCGGCACTCGTCAACGGCACCGCCGCGCATGGCGAGGATTTCGACGACACCTTCGAGGGCGGGCCGGTCCATGCCGGCGCCGTGGTCGTGCCCGCCGTGCTCGCCGCCGCCGAGCGGTTCGGGGCCGATGGCCCAGCCGTGCTGCTCGGCATCGCCATCGGCGTCGAGACCACCTGCCGGCTGAGCCTCGTCGCGCCGAAGCGGGTGCATCAGGCGGGCTTTCATCCCACCAGCGTCTTCGGCGCGATGGCCGCCGCCGCCGGCGTCTCCGCCACGCTCGGCCTCGATGAAAGGCAGATTGTCGATGCCTGGGGCATCGCCGGCAGCATGGCGGGCGGCATCATCGAGTATCTGGCGGACGGTGCCTGGACCAAGCGGCTCCATGCGGGCTGGGCGGCGCAGGCCGGGCTCCAGGCCGCGCTCCTCGCCCGCGCTGGCTTCACCGGGCCGCGCAGCGTATTCGAGGGAACGCACGGGCTCTTCAACGGCTTCGCGCGCGGCATCGCCGGCGACGACATCGCCGACATCGTCTGCGAGGTCGCCGAGGGGACCGTGCATCGCCTGTGGGAGCCGCTCGCGCAGAAGCACGCGCCGCCCAACCCCTATGCGGCGAAGTTCAGCGTGCCCTTCTGCATCGCCGTGGGATTCGTCACCGGCGACGCTGGCCTCGCCGCGTTCAGCGACGAGACGCTGAAGAACCCGCGCATCCGCGCGCTCGCCGCGAAGGTGCGCTACGTCGTCGACTCCGGGAACCCTTACCCCGCTCGCTATACCGGCCATGTCCGTGCGACGCTCGCGGACGGCAGCGTCGTCGAGGAGCGGCAGGCGAATCTGCGCGGCGGCGCGCAGCAGCCTTTGTCGCGCACCGAAATCGAGGCGAAGTTCCTGGCCAACGCCGATCACGGCGGCTGGCCGCGCCCGCGGGCCGAAGAGGCGCGCAACCTGGCGCGGCGGCTCTTCGACGGCCCGGTCGATCTCGGCGTG
Organism: Allostellaceae bacterium; assembly: GCA_036383115.1. Classification (GTDB taxonomy): domain Bacteria; phylum Pseudomonadota; class Alphaproteobacteria; order ATCC43930; family CGMCC-115725; genus DAHUYF01. The sequence continues at coordinate 93 of DASVOY010000426.1, read as the reverse complement.
TTGCGCGGTTAGGACGTGTACTTTAAACGAGTAGAACGACGGTCAAGCATATTGTCCGCAATCGACCTGATTGCCGACCGTGAGGTGAGCGCG
>DASVOY010000425.1:0-2152 GCA_036383115.1 Allostellaceae bacterium | reverse complement strand
GGACGTCGAGCAGGAGCTCGAGGCGACTTACTGGGAGAGCCTCGATCAGATGCTGGCGCGGGTCGATATCGTCTCCGTCAACTGCCCGCATACCCCGGCAACCTATCACCTGCTGTCGGCGCGGCGGCTCAAGCTGCTGCGGCCGCAGGCGGTGGTGGTCAATACCTCGCGCGGCGAGGTGATCGACGAGGACGCGCTGACCCGCATGCTGATGAACCGCGAGATCGCCGGCGCCGGACTCGATGTCTTCGAGCACGAGCCCGCAGTCAGCCCCAAGCTCCTCAAGCTCGACAGCGTCGTGCTGCTGCCGCATATGGGCTCGGCGACGCTCGAGGGCCGCATCGACATGGGCGAGAAGGTCATCATCAACATCAAGACCTTCGCCGACGGCCACCGCCCGCCCGACCGCGTGCTCGAGACGATGCTCTGAGCGTGAAGCGGCCACGCTACTGCGGGCGGTCGACCGCGACGCCTAGGACGGCCAGCATCTCGTTCGGCTGCGCGTGCAGCTCGGCGAGCCGCGCGAGGGTGACCGGCTCGCGCGGCTTCGCCACGACGCGGATCGATTTCGGCTCGCGCACGAAGCCGATCACCGTGTCGAGCGCATCGGCCACCAGCGGCGCGCCCGCATGCGCCTTCTTCACCTGGTCGAGCGCGGCGACGAAGCTCTCGCGCACCTCCGAAGGCGGCCGGCTCGAGCTTTTGGCCATGAGGGCGAAGATCCGCTCGACGAGTGACGCATCGTCATAGCGCAGCTCGAAGCCTTCGACGGCGACGCCCATGAATTGCTGCGCCATGGCACTCGACTCCGCCATCTTCAGGTCGAAGGGATAATCGCGGACGCGATAGGCAAGGCCGAGCATGCCCATGTCGGGCGCGCCGAAGGAAAGACGGGACACCTCGATCGTCTTCGCCTCGGTATCGTAGGTGGCGGCGCCATGCGCCTCGAAGACGACCTGGCCGTAGCCGAGCCCAGCGAGCATCTGGGTCATGGGATTGCGGGCGATCGCGGCGAAATCGACGGCGAGCCCCTGCATCTCGAGGGTGGCGCCGGTCGGCTTGTCGATGTCGCCCGTCATGGTCGCCGTCAGCTCCTTGAGCGAAATCTCGCCGACCGTCTTGTCCTGAAAGAGGACATCGGCGACGCGGTAGCGCTCGACGAAGAGACGCGGCATCGACATCGTCGACCAGTCCTGGGGCTCCATCGTGAACAACCCCTCCGGCAGGCGCAGGGTCAAGCCGTCGAGCTGAAACGTGCCGAGCGCGAAGCCGGTGTCGGGCGTCTTGACCGACAGCTCGGCGATCTCGGCATGGTCGACGCGGTCCTTGTCGCCGAGCTTGAGGGCGAAGCGACCAAGGCCGAGCGTGGTGGAGGCGATCTGCGGGCTGGTCACCGCGAGCTTGTCGATAACGACGCCGTCGAGCGCAAAGGATTTCAGCAGCGCCAGGCTCTGATCCCGCGTCGGCGGCGACGATGCCGCACCCGGCGGAGACGGCCATTGCCGCATCTTGATGCCGCTTATCGAGAAGCCGTCGAGCGCGATCGACAGCGCCGGACCGTTGCCTTCGAGCGTCGCCGCCAGGTGCGACAGGCCGGTATCGCCGCACAGCGCATAAAGCGTCGGGTCGCGCTCGCCATCTCGGTAGTTGGCGGGATTGAAGATCTTCTCGGCGGCGAGGATATCGATGTCGCTTGCATGGGCTTCGCTCACCTCGACATGAGCCTTGCCGAATTGCGGCGCGGTCATATCCCAGACGATCTGCTTGTCCGCGATGCCGGCGAGACGGGCGGCCTTGAGGCCCGACAGGCTGCGGCTCGCCACGCTCATATTGAACGTGGTGCCATTCGCCTGCTGCTCCATCTCGGCATGGAAGCCGGTCGCCTCGGCGGAGCTCAGCGACAGCGCCGCGATCCACTGCGCCCAATTCCACTGCTCCATCGGCATGCCGTTGCCGAGGTCAAGCCGTGGATCGTTGAGGACGATCTGCTCGATGGATTGGTGAACGCCGCCGGCCATGCCGTAATTGACCGCGTCGGCGGCGATCGAGCGGACGCTCCACCCGCCGTCGCCGCTGCCCCAGCCGCGCGACAGGAGCGCCGCGAGGAAGCCATGATTGATCCCTCTGAGCTCGAGCCGCGCCGCGCGGACCG
>DASVOY010000424.1:0-1529 GCA_036383115.1 Allostellaceae bacterium | reverse complement strand
AAGGCGGCGGATTGTCGGCGCGAGGCCCGGCGTGAGGCTGGTGAAGCGGAACGCGTCTTCCGCGGCAATTGCCGGCGCGGCGGGGCCGCCGACATTCGGAACAAACGTCGACAGGCGGTCGGTGCGATCGGCGATCTCGCTGATGCGGGTTTCCATAAGCATGCACCCCATACCCATCGCCTTTGACATACTGTCGGTATGTAGAATACACTCTGATGGTCTGAGGTCAAGCCGTATGTTGCCGACATGAGCGCGCCGCCGGAAAAGAGCCGCCGGGAGGAATATTCGGAAGCGACGCGGCAGGCGCTGTTGTCCGCCGCGCGGGATTTGTTTGCGGCGCAAGGCTACCAGGAGACGAGCATCGAGGCGGTGGCGCGGGCATCGCGCGTGACGCGCGGCGCGCTCTACCATCATTTCAAGGACAAGCGAGAGCTTTTTGACGCCGTCGTCGTGGCATTGCAGATCGAGGCCGCGGCGGCGGTCGGGCAGCGGGCGCGTCTGGAGAAGGACCAATGGGCGCGGGTCCGCGCCGGCATCAACGCCTATCTCGACGCCTGCCTGGCGCCGGCGTTCCGCCGGCTGGTCATCGAGGAGGCTCCGGCGGTGCTCGGCACCGCGCGCTGCCGCGAGATCGACCACGCCTACACGCTGGGACCGTTCGCCAAGGCGCTGGAGCAGCTGAGATCGGATGGCGAGCTCGACTTCGACGACACCGATCTGTTGAGCCGGATGCTCGGGGCGATGATCTGGGAGCTGGCAATCTTGCTGGCGGATGCCAAAGACCCCAAGAAGCTCAGGCGACAGGTCCAGGATGCCGTCACCCGCGTCCTGCGCGCCTTCCAAACGCGCTGACGGCGGGCGGCGCCGCGACTCTCACACTCGCCACGCTGGGCGATGCGCGGCGGGGGAGCTATATAACGTGCATGGACTATGTATTTCCCATTCTGGTCGTGCTCGCCGCCCTCGGCGCGCTCGGCGCGCTGGTGCTCGGCGTGATCAACATGGCGCGCGGCAACAATCCGCAGCGCTCGCAGAAGCTGATGCAGTGGCGCGTTGTCCTCCAGGGCGTGGCGCTCTTGCTCTTTGCCGTCTTCATGTGGCTGTTCCACCGGTAGGCGGCGCATGGTGCGGCTGACGCGCATCTACACGCGAGGGGGCGACAAGGGCGAGACCTCGCTCGGCGACGGCAGCCGCACCCCCAAGCAGGCGCTTCGCGTCGCCGCCTATGGCACGGTCGATGAGGCCAACGCCGCCATCGGCTTGGCGCGCCTCCACGCCGAGGGCGAGGCCGATGCGGCCCTGGCGCGCATCCAGAACGACCTCTTCGACCTCGGCGCCGACCTCTCGACGCCCGATGGCGCCCGCCGCGGCAAAGAGGCGCTGCGCATCCTGCCTGCCCAGGTCGAGCGGCTGGAGCGCGAGATCGACGCGCTCAACGCCGACCTGGCGCCGCTCGACTCCTTCGTGCTGCCGGGCGGCACGGCCTGCGCGGCGCATCTCCACTTGGCGCGGACGGTGGTCCGGCGCGC
>DASVOY010000423.1:0-13991 GCA_036383115.1 Allostellaceae bacterium | reverse complement strand
GAGGTCGAGCCTGCCCTGCGCCGCGCCTTCGGCGTCGTCGGCGGCGACCGCCGCCTCGAGCTGCCGCTCCAGCGCGGCGATCTCGGACGGCGTCGGCCGGTGCAGCGAGATGCGCCGCGCGAGGCTGTTGCGCATGGTGCGCACCAGGTTGAGGTTGGCCGGCGTGCCCGCGACCGAGAAGCCCGCACGCGCGAGCTGTGTCGCCTCGGTCTCCTTCAGGCGCGTCTTGACCAGGTCCGGCAGCTCAAGATCCTCGAAGAAGAGGTTGAGGAACTCCTCCTTCGAGAGCACGAACTCGAAGGCGTCCTGCTCGCCACCATCCTCGGGGCTGGCGGCGCCGCGGCCGCCGGCCTCGCCCGAGGGCGGCCGCTCGATCGTGTCGCCGACGATGAACTTCTTGTTGCCGGGGACGATGTAGTCGCGCCAGCCGCCGCTCGATGCGCGGTGGAACATGGGCTCGGTGATGCCCCGGGTGGGGATGGAGACCTTCTCGCCCCCGTCGCTCTCGCCCACCTTGCGCCGCTTCAGCGCATCGGCCAGAGCCTTCTTCACCTCGCCGCGGGCGCGGTCGATGAAGCGTTGTCGGTTGGCGAGGCTCTTGCCTTTGGGATTGGGCCGGCGGTCGATGATGTTCATCGGCGGGGCTTTCCGTTAGGCCGTGCTAGCCGGCCTTGTTGACGCGCATGTACCACTCGACGAGACGGCGGACCTGGCGCTGAGTGTAGCCGCGCGAGACCATGCGCTCCAGGAAGTCGCCGTGCTTCTTCTCGGTGTCGGAGTCTTTCTTCGAGCCGAAGCTGATGACGGGGAGCAGGTCCTCGACCTGCGAGAACATGCGCTTCTCGATCACCTCGCGCAGCTTCTCGTAGGACGTCCAGGACGGGTTCTTGCCGCCATGCGAGGCCCGCGACCGCAACGCGAACTTCACCACCTCGTTCCGGAAATCCTTGGGATTGGCGATGCCCGCCGGCTTCTCGATCTTCGAGAGCTCCTGGTTGAGGAGCTCGCGGTCCATGAGCTGCCCGGTGTCGGGGTCCTTGAAGTCCTGGTCCTCGATCCATGCATCGGCGTAGGCGACATAACGGTCGAACAGGTTCTGTCCGTAATCGCCGTAGGATTCGAGATAGGCCTTCTGGATCTCGTTGCCGATGAACTCGGCATAGCGCGGTGCCAGCTCGGCCTTGATGAAGGCGAGCAGCTTCTTCTCGGTGTCCTCCGAGAACTGCTCGCGGCGGATCGACTGCTCCAGCACGTACATCAGGTGCACCGGGTCGGCCGAGACCTCCTGGGTGTCGTAGTTGAACGTGCTCGACAGGACCTTGAAGGCAAAACGCGTCGACAGCCCCTCCATCCCTTCATCAACGCCCGCGGCGTCGCGATATTCCTGCACCGTCTTGGCGCGGGGGTCGCTGTCCTTGAGGCTCTCGCCGTCATAGGCGCGCATCTTGGAGTAGAGGTTCGAGTTCTCGTGCGGCTTCATGCGCGACAGCACGCAGAAGCGCGACAGCATGTCGAGCGTGCCCGGCGCGCAAGGCGCGGAGGCAAGCTCGCTGTTGGCGAGCAGCTTCTCGTAGATCCGCCGCTCCTCGGTGGCGCGCAGGCAGTACGGCACCTTGATGACACAGATGCGGTCGATGAAGGCTTCGTTGTTGCGGTTGCTCTTGAAGGTCTGCCACTCCGCCTCGTTCGAATGCGCCAGGATGATGCCCTGGAACGGGATGGCGCCGATGTTCTCGGAACCGATGTAGTTCGATTCCTGCGTCGCCGTGAGCAGCGGGTGCAGCATCTTGATCGGCGCCTTGAACATCTCGACGAACTCGAGGATGCCCTGGGTCGTGCGGTTCAACCCACCCGAATAGGCATAGGCGTCGGCGTCATTCTGGCTGAAGAACTCGAGCTTGCGGATGTCCACCTTGCCGACCAGGCTCGAGATGTCCTGGTTGTTCTCTTCGCCGGGCTCGGTCTTGGCGATGCAGATCTGCCGCAGCCGCGAAGGGTGCAGGCGCACCACCGTGAACTTGGAGATGTGTCCGCCGAACTCGTCGAGGCGCTTGAGCGCCCAGGGCGAGGCGAGACCGGTGAGGCGACGCTTCGGGATCTTGTAGTTCTTCTCCAGGGTGTCGCCCATTCTGATCGGGTCGAAGAGGCCGAGCGGGCTCTCGAAGACCGGGCTGATCTCCTTGCCCGCCTTCAGCACATAGACCGGCATCTTCTCCATCAGCAGCTTCAGCCGCTCGGCCAGCGACGACTTGCCGCCGCCGACGGGACCGAGCAGGTAGAGGACCTGCTTGCGCTCCTCCAGCCCCTGCGCGGCGTGACGGAAGTAGCCGACGATCCGCTCGATCGTCTCCTCCATGCCGTAGAAATCGGCGAAGGACGGGTAGACCCGGATCGAGCGGTTCATGAAGATCCGTCCGAGCCGCGAGTCGCGGCTGGTATCGACGATCTCGGGCTCGCCGATCGCGGCAAGCATCCGTTCGGCGGTGCTGGCATAAGCCATCGGCTCGCGAGCACAACACTTCAGATAGTCTTCGAGAGACATTTCGGTCTCTTTCTGACTATCGTAGAGCCTTGAGAAGAGGCCGAACAAGTTATCCTGAGAAATCATCCGCCACCTCGACCTTCGCGTCCTCACAAACTCCAAATCTTTGCGGGACTGAACAGGGACTTTACCATGTCTATATTAATTAACCATTAACGTGATTTCACGGCCATTGCTTGCCGGTCGTAAAATGGCGGCCACCAAAGAAACGTCAGCTCCTTTCTGCCAGTTCCACATTTGTGCCGGGTGCAACGGAAGGCAATACGGAATCCCCCGTAAGAGTTGTCTGGTGGTTGTGTAGGGAAAGGAAGCTGCCGCCGGCCACGGATGTGAACCTAGCCCTCTGCCGCTGCCCGTCGCAGCACGGCGGCACCTGCAAGTACACGGCACTCTCGCAGCCTAAAGGCATGCGCTCTTGGCCTGCTCCCTCAACGCCGGGTCAACGAACGCCACCCGGCACAACAACATCAGAATCGCTCAAAAAGGCGGCGAAGTTAAGGCGCATCGCAAGGAAGAGAACGGCAACAGCCCGGAAATGTTGGATTTCCGTGGCAGGGCGAAGTGTCGCACCGCAGCATGCCACCCGACGCCGCGCAATTTTCGCACTGTCGGCCTTGACTCCAAGGCAATCTAGCGGCGAGTCGCGGCGCCCTCGTCATGCTGCCACTCCTCGGCACTCGCGCCGGCGAGGGCTTGGACACGCTCTTCGTCGGCGGCGAGCTCCTTGGCCGGTCCGGCATAGACGATGCTGCCGTGGTCGAGCACAAAAGCGTGGTCGGCGATCGCCAGGCTCATGCGCGCATTCTGCTCGACCAGCAGGACGGAGATGCCTTCGCCGCGCATCTGCGCGATGACGCGGAACACCTCGCGCACGACGAGCGGCGCCAGCCCCTGCGACGGCTCGTCGAGGATGAGGAGCTTGGGGTTGAGTAGAAGCGCCCGGCCGATCGCCAGCATCTCCTGCTCGCCGCCGGAGAGCTGGCGGCCGCGGCTCAGCTTGCGCTCGGCCAGGCGCGGGAAGAGCTGGTAGATGCGCTCAACCGACCAGGGCCCGCTGCGCTCGAGCGGCACCTTGAGGTTCTCTTCGACGGTGAGGTTCGGAAAGATGCGGCGCCCCTCCGGGACGTAGCCGACGCCGAGCGCGGCGACGCGAAAAGGCGGCCAGCGCGTCGTCTCATGGCCCAGGATGGTGATGCGGCCCTCGCGCGCCGGGGTCAACCCCATGAGGCTCCGCAGCGTCGTCGTCTTACCGGCGCCGTTCCGTCCCAGGAGGGTGGTGATGCGCCCCTCCGCCACCTCGAGGCCGACGCCGTGGAGTATGTGGCTCTTGCCATAGAAGGTATGGATGGCCTCCGCGCGCAGCGCCATGATGCCGGCTTCGGACGTCATGCGACCTTGCCCAGATAGGCCGCTTGCACGGCCTCGTTGGCCGCGATCTCCTTGGGCGTGCCCTCGGCGAGGAGCCGTCCCTGGTCGAGCACGGTGATGCGGTCGGCGAGGTGGAAGACAACGCGCATGTCGTGCTCGATCAGCACGATGGTGAAGTTGCTGTCGCGATGGAGGCGGCGCACCAGCTGGGTGATGTCGTAGGTCTCCTGGTCGCCCATGCCGGCGGTGGGCTCGTCGAGCAGCAGCAGGCGCGGCTCGAGCGCCAGGGCCATCGCGATCTCGGCGGCGCGCTGGTCGCCATGGGCCAGTTCGCCGACGAGCCGGTCCGCCTTCGCCGCGAGGCCCGCCAGCACGAGCAGCTCCTCGACCCGCCGGCGCAGCGCCGTCGCGTTCTTGCGGCTGAGCCAGGGTCGCCTGCTGTAGCCGGCGGCGACCTCGGCACCGATGCGTACGTTCTCCGCGACCGAAAGCTCGGGAAAGATTTCGGTGATCTGGAAGGTGCGCGCCATGCCGAGCGCCACGCGGCGATGCGCCGGCATCCTCGTGATGTCGACACCGTCGAACACGATGGAGCCCGCCGTCGGCGGGAAGAAGCCGCTGATGAGGTTGAAGAAGGTCGTCTTGCCGGCGCCGTTCGGACCGATCACCGCGCGCAGCTCGCCTTTCGCCACGGCAAGCGAGACCTCACGCACGGCAGCAAGGCTGCCGAAGCTCTTCGAGACGCTCTTGACCTCGAGCAGGCTCACGCGTCGGTCCTGCGCTGGAGGAAGCCGAGGAGGCCGCGCGGGAAGAGCAGCACCACGACGACGAAGAGGAGGCCGATGAAGGACATCCAGTTGGTGGTGAGGCTCGACACGTAATCCTGCAGCACGACGAAGACGGCGGCGCCGAGGAGCGGCCCCCAGAAGCTGCGCATGCCGCCCATCACCGCCATGATGACGATGTCGCCCGACTGGCTGTAATGGAGCTCGCGCGGGTTGGCGAAGTTGTTGAGGAGCGCATCGAGCCCGCCGGCGAGGCTGATGAAGGTGCAGGAGATCACGAAGGCGAGCCAGATGTGCAGCTCGACGGGTATACCGAGGAAGCGAGCGCGCCGCTCGTTCTCGCGAATCGCCAGGAGCGTGCGGCCGAAAGGTGAGCGCAGCAGGAAGGCCATCATGCCGACGGCGATCGCGAAGCACAGCAGGACGAAATAGTAGAACGCCTCGGCGTTGCCGAGGATGTCCACGGTGAAGGCCCCCAGATGCAGCGGCTGGCGCGAGAAGCCGCGCAGCCCGTCATCGCCGCCGGTCAAGGAGTTCCAGCGGAAGGCGATGTAATAGAAGACCTGCCCGAAGGCGATGGTCACCATGGCGAAGTAGACGCCGCGGCGGCGGACGATCAGGGCACCCAGGACCGCGCCGGCGACGCCGCCGAGCAGGGTGCCGAGGACGAGCGCGAGCGGCGTGCTCGCCGTGGCGAATTTGAGCGCAAGGCCGGCACCATAGGCGCCGAGGCCGAAATAGGCGGCATGTCCGAAGGACAGGACGCCGGTGAACCCCAGGAGGAAGTTGAGCGACATGGCAGCAAGCCCCAGCACCAGCACGCGCGTGCCGAGGGCGGTGTAGCCGCCGGCAAGGGGCATCCAGTAAGGCGCCGCCAGCAGCAGCAGCCAGATGAGCGCCAGCGCCATCGGCCGGCGCGCCAGCCGCCTCGTCGCGGGCAGGCTGACGACGCTCACGTCATCATTCCTTCCTCGCCGAAGAGGCCGCGGGGCCGGACGAGGAGGACGGCCGCCATCATCACGTACATCACCGCCTCGCTCGCCGAGGGGAAGAAGACGCTGGTGACCCCGCTCGCCACGCCGATCAGCAAGCCGCCGAGCAAGGTGCCGGTGAGGCTGCCGACGCCGCCGACGATGATGGCGATGAAGCTCGGCATGAGCAGCCCATCGCCCATGGTCGGCTCGAGCCCGAGCTGGCCGCCGGCGAGGACGCCGCTCAGTCCGGCCAGGAAGATGCCGACCGCGAAGTTGAGCGTGCGCAGCGCCCGGACGTTGACGCCGAGCGCCGCCACGGTATCGAGATCGAGGGTGCCGGCGCGGATGCGGATGCCGACCCTCGTATAGCGCAGCAGGACGAAGAGAAGCGCCACGGCCGCGGCCACGACGCCGACCATGAACAGGCGATAGCCGGTGATGAAAAAGAAATCGAGGCTCAAGGGCTGCGCCATGAAGGCGGGGACCGAGACGGGCAGCCCCTGTGCGCCCCAGATGAAGCGGGTCACGTCCTGGAAGATGAAGGCGAGGCCGAAGGTGAGGAGCAGGCTGTAGAGCGGATCGCGGCCGTAGAGGCGCCGGATGAGCACGCGCTCGATGGCGAACCCGAGAATGGCGGTCAGGAGCGGCGCGACGAGGAGCGCCCCCCAGAAGCCCAGGTAAGGCGTGAGGGTGAAGGCGAAGTAGCCGCCGATCGCGAGGAAGCCGCCATGGGCGAAGTTGATGATGCCGCTGAGATTGAGGATGAGCGATAGGCCAAGCGCCATCAGCACGTAGAAGGCGCCGATGATGAGACCGTTGGTTATGTTGAAGAGCAGCAGCTGTGTCATGGGCTCGGTCCCGCCGGGCGCAAGAGCGCAGACGCACGAGCATGGTTGCCGCAACCGCGCTCGTGCGTCCGAGGAAGCATGGTCTCCCGCGGCGCGCGCCGACTGGCGCGACGCGTCAGGCCGGCCACTGCAGCTTGCAGCCGGTCTCGGTCTCGGCCGGCGCGGTCTTGTCGCCGGGCACCACCTGGTCGACGCGGAAGAGGTCCTCGGGGTCGTCCTTGCCCTGGCTCTGCGCCTCGCCGACGAAGGCCGAGGTCATCAGCTGGTGGTCCCCTTTGCGGTAGTAGCATTTGTTGGGCTGCAGCTTGACCTCCGGCGGCAGCTCGAAATCGCCGAGCGCGCGGGCGAGCTTGATCGAGTCGAGTGATTTCTCCCGGTTGGCGACGAGGGCCAAGGTATGGGCCGAGGTGTAGCCGAACCAATGCCGCGCCGTCGGCACCTTGCCCCCGGTCTGCTTGCGGACACTGGCGACGAACTTGTCCACATGCGGCACGCCCGGCTGCTTCCAGTACCACTCGAACATCCAGTTGCCGATGCGCGCCTCGGGCGGCAGCGCCTCGAGCGATTCGAGCTCCTGTTGAGCGCCGGCGACGGCGATCTGCTTGTTGATGCCGAACTGGACGATCTGCTTGAGGCAGTTGACCATGTCGTTGCCCTGCACCAGCAGCAGGATGATGTCCGGGTTGGCGGCGCGCGCCTTGATGAGATAGGCAGAATAGTCGCTGGTGCCCAGCGGCGTGAGCTCGGCGCCGGTCTCCGTGCCGCCAAGGCGCTTCAGGTTGTTCTCGAGGCCCTTCTGGAGGGTGTGGCCGAAGGCATAGTCCGGCGTGATGAAGTGCCACTTCTTGCCGTACTTCTTGAAGAGCAGATCGGAGACCGAGTTCGTCTCCATCACCGTCGTGTTGCACACGCGGAAGACGTTCCACTTGCAGTCGGTGCCCGTGATGGGGTCGGTATGGCCGCCCGACACGATATGCAGCATCCGCTTCTCGTTGGTGACCTGGGCGATGGCTTGGGCGACGCCGGAATTGACGTCGCCGATGATGAAGCTGACGCCGTCGCGGTCGATGAGCTTGCGCGCCTTCTGCACGCCGGTGCCGACGTCATTGGCCGAATCCTCGACCAGGAGCTCGACCGGGCGGCCCAGGATGCCGCCCTTGGCGTTGACCTCCTCGATGGCCAGCTTGGCGCCGATCACCTCGTTCTGGGCGGGCGCCGCGTACACCCCCGTCAACGGGTCGACCATGCCGATCTTGATCGGCGTCTCGCCGCGCGCCTGAATGATGAAAGGCGCGGTAACCTGCAGCGCGCCGACGGCAGCGCCGGCCTTGATCAGCGTACGACGATCGATCCGCGAGAACCCATTCTCCGACATCCATATCCTCCCCAAGGCGCTGTGGCGGTGCCAAGACCGCCGAACGATCGACGGCATCGGCGCACGCTCGGAGCGCAGTATGAACATCGATGCCGTCGATCGGAAGCGGTTTCTAGCGCAGCGCCGGCATTACGCAGGCCATTGCATCCTGCAGCCGGTTTCCTCGGCAGAACCAGCGGCGCGGGCGCCGGGGACCGGATTGTGCACCGTGAACATGTTATCCGGATCGCCTTTGGGTGCATGCGCCTCGCCGACGAAGACGGTGCTCATGAGCTCGTGATCGCCGGCGCGGTATTCCGGTCCGCCCGGCTGGAGGGCCACCTCGGGCGGCAGCGTGAACCCGGAGAGGGCGCGAGCCAGCTTCACCGCGTCGAGCGTCTTCTCCTGGTTTGCCACGAGCGCTGCCGTGTAGACCGACGCGTAGCCGAACCAGTTGCGCGCCGTCGCCGCCTGGCCCGTGCGCTGCTTCATGGCGGCATTGAACTCCTGGACATGGGGAACATTCGGCTGATCCCACCACCACTCCATCGTCCACCAGCCGATGCGCGCCTCGTTGGGAACGGCGCGCAGGCTTTCGAGCTCGAACAGCGTGCCGCCCACGGCCATCTGCTTGGCCAGGCCGAACTGGACGAACTGCTTCAAGCTGTTCACCTGGTCGCCGCCGCCCATGACATTGATCAGCACCTGCGGACCGAAGGCCTTCGCCTTGATGAGATAGGCCGAGTAGTCGACGGTGCCGATCGGTATGAGATCGCCGGCCGAGATGCCGCCCGCGGCCTTGAGCTTGCGTTCGAGCGCCGCCTGCACGGAATGGCCATAGGCGTAGTCGGGCGTGAGGAAGTACCACTTCTTGCCGAACTTCTCGATCAGCGTGTCGGCAATGGCATTGGCGTCCATCGTCGTCGAGTTGCAGACGCGGTAGACGTTCCAGGCGCAGCCAGTGCCGGTGATCGGGTCGGTGTGGCCGCCCGAGACGATGTGCAGGATCTTCTTCTCGGTGGTCACCTGGGCAATGGCCAGAGCGATGCCGGAATTGACGTCGCCGATGATGAAGCTCACCTCGTCGCGGTCGATGAGCTTGCGCGTCTTCTGCACGCCGGTGCCGACGTCGTTGGCCGAATCCTCGACCAGCAGCTCGACCGGGCGGCCGAGTATGCCGCCCTTCTTGTTGATCTGCTGGGCGGCCAGCTGCGCGCCCTCCACCTCGCCCCGCGCGATGGCCGCATAGACGCCGGTCAAGGGATCGACCATGCCCATCCGCACCGGCGTCTCGCCGCGGGCCTTGATGATGAAGGGGGACGCGACCTGCAGCGCGCCGATGGCGGCACCTGCTGTCAGGATAGATCGCCGGGGAATGGACCCCGGCCGCCCTACGACATTCATGCACACCTCCCTGATTGTATTCTTTGCCGGCTTGACTGCGCTTTCCCGCCAGTCTTCCGCAGGCGAGGGGGCTTGTCGACGACAAAATCGCCGGTAGCCCCCGGGAAAGCCCGGCTAGCTGCCGACCCGCAGCGGCGCACTGAGGCCGCGCAGGCACGCGATCACGCTCAATGGCGTGAGCCGTCCGGTGCGCGGGTTCTCGGCCGAGGGAACATTCTCGATGGTCATGGAGAATCGCGCGCTGTCGGCATCGACCTCGATATGGTGCGTGTTGCGGCTGAGGGCGGGGTCGGCCCAGATCTCGAGCCGTGTGCGCTCGGGGCCGATGCCGGCGAGCGCCAGCGCCGCCGCGACGTTCATGTTGTCGGGAAAGCCGCGCGCGCCTTCGCGAGCGGTGCCCGCGAAGACCCTGAGAGGGGAGGCGAGTCCCTCGAGAGAGATGCCGCGCTCGACCAGATAGGGTGCCCCGGCGAGGCCGCGCGGCGGCTTGCGCGTGATCATCGTCACCGCGTGAACCTCGCCTTCGGCCGCGGCGCGCACCGCATCGAGCCCGAGGAGCGCGCCCGTCGGAACGATGATGCGAGCGCCGCTGCCGCATGCGCGCTCGACGAGATCGATATGGTTGAGCAGCGCCCCGGCGCTGAGCGGCACGAAAATGCGCCCGGCGTCGATCGCGGGCTCGGCGATGTCGCGAAAGTGCCTGGCTGGCAGGCACTCGATCACGATGTCCGCACGGCGGGCGAGCTCGGCCAGCGATACGGCTGGCGCAACGATGCCGGCCGCGGCCAGGCGCGCCTCGGCGCGCGCCGGATCGCGCGCGGCCACGGCCACCAGGGTGAAGCCCGGGAGCCCGCGAGCGAGACGCTGCGCCACCGGGAAGCCGATCGCCCCAAGCCCGCCGAGCGCTACGGTCAGGGTCCTGTCAGGGCGGGATGCCATCGGCAAGAAACCTCGTCAGGCAAAGGGGCGCCGCACCCCGGCAGCATCGCAGGCAAAATTGGCTTTGCCAAGCGAGGCCCGGGCGATTTGAATGGAAGCAACAAACAGGGGAGCGGGCGCGGGGCGATGAGCGACAGTCAGGATTTCACCGGAACCATGCCGGTCACGGAGCGGCATCGCTTCGACACCGAGCGCCTGGTCGCGTGGATGAGGCAGAATGTCGAAGGCTTCCGCGGGCCGCTCGAGATCGAGCAGTTCCGCGGCGGGCAATCCAACCCGACCTTCAGGCTCAGCGCCGGCGGGACGCGCTATGTGCTGCGCCGCAAGCCGCCGGGCAAGCTGCTGCCTTCCGCACATGCGGTCGATCGCGAATACCGCGTCATCACCGCGCTGGGGAAGACCGACGTGCCGGTGGCGCGCAGCTACGCCCTTTGCCTCGACGAGAGCATCATCGGCACCGCATTCTACATCATGCAGTATGTCGAGGGACGGATCTTCTGGGACCCGACGCTGCCCGAGCTCGCGCCGGCGCAGCGCTGGCCGGTCTACGATGCGATGAATGCGGTGATCGCCGCGCTTCACAAGGTCGACTACGCGGCCCTGGGGTTGGCCGACTTCGGCAAGCCCGGCAACTACTTCGCGCGGCAGATCGACCGCTGGACGAAGCAGTACCGCGCCTCGGAGACGGAGAAGATCGAGGCGATGGACCGGCTAATCGAATGGCTGCCGCAGAACCTGCCGCCTGATGGCGAGACCTCGATCGTGCATGGCGATTACCGCCTCGACAACATGATCTTCCATCCGACCGAGCCGCGCGTGCTCGCCGTGCTCGATTGGGAGCTGTCCACGCTCGGCAACCCGCTCGGCGACTTCTCCTACCACATGATGACCTGGGAGCTCGGCCCCGAGGCCTATCGCGGGCTCGGCGGCAAGGACCTGAGGGCGCTCGGCATACCCTCCAAGGAGGAATACCGCGCGCTCTACTGCCGGCGCACCGGGCGCGACGGCATTCCCCACTGGGATTTCTACATGGCCTACAACATGTTCCGCTTGGCGGCCATTCTGCAGGGCATCATGGGGCGCGTGGTCGAGGGCACCGCCGCCAATCTGCGTGCCCGGGAATCAGGGGCGCGGGCGCGGGCGCTTGCCGAAGGTGGCTGGCGTCAGGCCGAGATGATGATGCGGCGCGGGTAAGAGCTGCCTCCGCACGTTCGGGCGTGCCTCGGTACGGTAGCCACCGCGATAGCTAAACCTTGGATTTCATGGCGGGTTAACCGCTTCTCTTCTCGTTTCAGCTTCTCATTTGCCGTGGCGCGGGCGAAGGGCGGCGGTATATAAGACACCTCAACGGCTGGCCGCCGGCTTCCGTTCCAGCAAGGCGATGAGAGATGACGCGCATTTGCAAGATTCTAGTTGTCGAAGACAATGATGGCATACGGGAATTCTTGCAGGCTCTGTTCAATGACGAAGGCTATGAGATTGCCGTCGTCGCCGGCGGCGAGTCGATGCGTGCGGCCCTGGCGCAGCATCGCTTCGACGTGGCGCTGATCGATGTCACCCTGCCCGGTGCCGATGACGGTTTCGCCCTGGCCGAGCTGGCGCGCGCGACCGGGTGCGGTGTCATCCTGGTGACGGGCGACGCGCGCCGCTTCGACGCGGTGAAGAGCAGCGGGCACCGCTACCTCCTGAAGCCGTTCCGCGTCGAGCGCCTCCTGGCGCTGGTCGGCGAGCTGCTCGCGGTCTCCGAGGGCTGCGCCACCAGCGCGCGGCGCGCGGGCGGGTAGAGCGGCGTCCGGCCGTCTTCCGAGCGGCCTTGCGCCTTGTCCGGCCTCCGACTGATGACGATCGCGAACCGGCTGTTTGCCGGCTCGCGGCTGCTCCTCTGCGCGGCGGTGGGCGCGATGGTCTTTGCCGCGCTGCCCGAGACAATGCGCCTCCCGGCGCGGCTGGCCTCGGCTTGGGTCGCCGGGGTGACGCTGTTTCTCGTCCTGACCGTGCTCGTCATCGCCGACGCCCCGCCCGAGCGCGTACGGCGACGGGCGAGGCTTCTGGATCAGCGCCGTTGGGTCATACTGGCGATCATCGTCGTGGCGGCGGGCGCCAGCCTGCTGGCGCTCGGGTTCACCCTGCAGAAGGAGCCGCAGGAGACGGCCGCGGCTCTCGCCACCCGCATCATCCTCGCCGGGCTGACCGTGATCGCGTCGTGGACGGTGACCCACACCATGTTCGCGCTGCACTATGCCCATCATTACTACGGCGACGGGCCCGCGCCGGGCGATGACGACCGCGGCGGCCTGGACTTTCCCGGCGGCGAGGCGCCTGACTACTGGGATTTCGTCTATTTCGCCTTCGTCGTCGGCATGACCTGCCAGGTATCCGACGTGCAGGTCACATCACGTGCGATGCGGCGCATGACGCTCATCCACGGCATCCTGTCCTTCTTCTTCAACGCGGTCATTCTGGCGCTTGCGGTTAACCTTCTCGCCGGCTCTCTCTAGGGCGGAGGCCACGGTGCGGCCATGCCCGCTTTCATGTTTCGTAAACAAATCCCGAGCATTCTAGCGTTAGGGCTGTTTCGGGGACGGAACTATGTCACAGATTGCGTGCATCCCCCAGCGATGGAGATGCCGCCATAGGGCCTTGCTTGGCGCACCGGCTGCTTTGGCCGCGATGCTGTTGCTCGTTGCGTGCCAAGCGACGGTTCCGCCCGACGAAAACGCCATCGGCCAGAGTGCGTCGGCACTCATGCGCGTTGCCGATGACGCACGCGCCGCCGGCGATCCCGCCACGGCCGTCAGCCTCTACCGCCGCATCCACGAGATGCGGCCTTCGAATCCCAAGCCGCTCGGGCGGCTCGGGTCGACCTTGACGCAGTTGAAGGCCTATACCGAGGCGGCACAGGCCTATCGCGCCGCGCTCCGCCTGGCGCCCAACGATCCCGAGCTGCTCCGGGGCCTCGCCGTCGTCCTTCTGTCGCTGGACCAGCCGGAGGCGGCGATCATCGAGCTGAAAAACGCGCTATCGAGACGTCCCGACGATGCCCGCATCCTCAATGCGCTGGGCGTCGCGCATGATCTGATGGGACACCACGATCTGGCGCAGGAGAGTTATCTCGAAGGGTTGCGCGTGGACCCGCAGAACAACGGGTTGCGTAACAACTACGGTCTGTCGTTGGCGCTCGCGGGCGATTACGGCGCCGCTGCGACGACACTCGGCGAGTTGGTCAACGATCCGAACGCTTCGCCGCGCTACCGGCTCAATCTGGCTCTCGTGTATGGGCTGGCCGGCGACGACAAGAAAGCGTCCTCGGTCGCCCGCGGCACGCTCGACGATGCCTCCGTAAGCAACAACCTCGCCTACTACGCCATGCTGCGCGGCATGGACGACAAGGCGCGCACCGCCGCCATCATCGGTGGGCAAATGCACAGCGCGCCGACCGAGGCGTCGTCGCTCCCGAAGGCGCAGGCGCCGGGGCCGACGCCGGTCGCGGACAAGGAGCCGCTGCCGACGCCAGGCGCCGCACCCGAAGCCACGGCCGCGACCGCGCCGGAAGCTCCACCGCAGGATCCGCCGGTGGCGGGAGCCGCCCCGGCCGAGACCGCCTCGCCGTCGCCGCCGGCGAGCGACGTGCCGGCGGAGGCGTCGAGCCCGCCGATAAAGCTGACCCGGCCGGACGCGCCTGAACCGGCGGCGGATGCGCCGCCACCGACGAGCTCCAATTCTGCGCCGCCCGCCGCAGCAGCGGGCGATGCTTCGACGGCGCCGGCCGGGGACGCC
>DASVOY010000422.1:0-3117 GCA_036383115.1 Allostellaceae bacterium | reverse complement strand
CGACCGACATCGGCTCAGGCGTCAGCAGCACCGTGAAGACGCCCACCAGCATCAGCGCCGCCATGATCGTGTAGGCGAAGTGCCAGCCGCCGAACTCGGCCGCGCCGAACGCGCCGGCGCCTCCCGCCAGCATGCCGAAGCGATAGCCCCATTGCGTCGCTGCGGCGCCGGCGCCCTGCTCTTCGGGCCTCAGCAGCTCGATCCGGTACGCGTCGATGACGACGTCCTGGCTCGCCGACAGAAAGGCGACAACCGCGGCCAACACCGCGGTGGCGGCGAGGTCGGCTTTCGGGTCGGTGCTGCCAAGCGCGAAGATCGCCGCCATCAGCGGCAGCTGAATCACCAGGGCCCAGCTCCGCCGCCGCCCCATGCGGCGCGTCAGCAGCGGGATGGGCATACGGTCGATGAAGGGCGACCAGACGAACTTGAAGCTGTAGGAGAGGCCGACCAGCACGAAAAAGCCGATCGCGGTGCGCGACACGCCGACTTCACTCAGCCAATACGACAAGGTGGCGAAGACGAGCGGCAAGGGCAGGCCGCTTGCGAATCCCATGCAGAGAATCGCCAGCATGCGCCGACTGCCGTAGACCGCGAACGCCGCGCGCCAGGATTTCACGACGCGCCACTCCCGACTTGCATCGGCCCCCTCACTCGAACTGGCGGACCGAGCCTTTCATCCCGCGGTTTCTTTATTTCGCGTCGGCCGCCACTTGCATCCGGACGATGCGGTCGGGATCGCCAACCGCGCCGTTGTCGGATTCGTCGCCCTTCTTGATGGCGTCGATGTGCTCCATGCCCGACACGACCTGGCCCCAGACGGTGTATTTGCCGTCGAGGAAGGGCGCCGGCTTGAAGCAGATGAAGAACTGGCTGTCGGCGCTGTCCGGGCTCTGCGCGCGCGCCATGGAGGCGGTGCCGCGCACATGCTTGGCCGAATTGAACTCGGCCTTGAGCTTCTTGCCGGAGCCGCCGGTGCCGTCGCCGCGGGGATCGCCGGTCTGCGCCATGAAGCCGGGGATGACGCGATGGAAGGCGATGCCGTCATAGAAACCTTGGCGCGCCAGCTCCTTGATGCGCGCGACATGGCCGGGCGCGAGATCGGGACGCAGCCCGATGACGACGCGACCCGCGGGCACGTCGAGGTAAATCGTGTTCTCGAGATCGGTGGTGCTCATGCCGCTTCTCCTCAGCTCTTCTTCGCCTTGTCCGCGTCGGCGGCCACCTGCATGCGCACGATGCGGTCGGGGTTGGTCACGGTGCCGTTGCGGCTGGGATCGCCCTTCTTGATCGCGTCGATGTATTCCATGCCGGACGTCACCTTGCCGAAGATGGCGTATTTGCCGTCGAGATAGGGTGCCGGCGCGAAGCAGATGAAGAACTGGCTGTCGCCGCTGTCGGGATCGCTGGCGCGAGCAAGACCCAAGGTACCGCGCTCGAAATGCGCGTTCTGGCTGAACTCGGCCTTGACGTTCTGGCCCGAGCCGCCGCTGCCATTGCCTTTGGGATCGCCGGTCTGCGCCATGAAGCCGTCGATGACGCGATGGAAGGTGAGTCCGTCATAGAAGCCGCGCCGCGTCAGCTCCTTGATATGCGCCACGGTCTTGGGCGCGAGATCGGGACGCAGCTCGATGACGACGCGGCCGGCCGGCACGTCCAGATAGAGCGTGTTCTCGGGATCGGCGGCGCGTGCATGTCCGAGCGCGAGGAGCAGAAGACCGGCGAGAAAAACAAGGGTACGGTAGCTGCGAAGCATCATGAACATCCGCTCGAGTCACAGACGGCGCCGACCTTATCCCAGGCGCGCGCGCAAGGAAAGCGCTGCTATAATGCCGAGAGTCACCGATGGTGAGATCGATGAACATGCGCCGCACATTCTGGATATCGCTCCTCGCCTGCGCCCTGCTGAGCGCGGCCGGGTGCAGCAGCCCTCCGCCGGACGCTGGCGCGCCGGTGTCCCTCGCGGCACCCTCGAAGGTCGCGCCGCCGGCGCCCGCTCCGCCACCCGGCGCCGTCGCGCCGCCGTCGGCGGCGGAGCTCGGCCTCGCTGCGCCGCCTTCCGCGCTCGGCAGCGGACAGTTGGCCGGGCTGGAGCCGAGCGAGATCCGCGTCATGATGGTCGACCTCAACCTTGCCCACGCGCTCGATCTCTGCGGCTTTCCCGCGCTCGGCGCCTTCATCCGCGATTACGCGCAGAAGACCATCGATTACTGCCCGAACAGCGCCGAGCGCAAGGCGGCCTTCCGCTCGCTCCTGCAAAGCGCACGCTTGCGCGAGCAGCGCCTCGACGACGAGGCGCGCGCGCAGGGAACGCTGCCGCGCTGCTACCAGCCCGACAGGCTGCAGGCGATCAAGGAGATGGTCCCGATGGCGCAGCGCCTCGTCGCCATCGCCGACCGTCCCATCGAGTGCGCCAGCATCAGCCGCGCGGAGCGGTAGGGCGCTGCACAAGCACGGTGCGTCCTTCGACGCTCCCCTTCGTCAAGTTCAGGGGCGCGCTCAGGATGAGGCACCTTTCTTCGGCATCACCAAATGCTGCCATTCCCCATCTCACCTCACCCTGAGCTGGCGCGCGCAGCGCGCCTGTCGAAGGACGCAAAGACCCCGATGCAGCGACTATGAGCGCTTACGTCTACATCCTCCGGTGCGCGGACGGCTCCTATTACGTTGGCGGTACCCGCGCCTCGCTCGAGGAGCGTATCGCGCAGCATAATGCCGGGACGTTCGGTGGCTACACCGCGCGGCGTCGCCCGGTCATCTTGCTCTTCCATCAGGAATTCGACCGCGTCACCGACGCCATCGCCGCAGAGCGTCAGGTGAAGGGCTGGAGCCGAGCCAAGAAAGAAGCATTGATCCGCGGCGATTGGGACGCCCTGCCCGATCTCGCGTGGGGCTGGACGAAGAAGCGGCAATAGACATTGCGCGTCCTTCGACAGGCGCGCTGCGCGCGCCAGCTCAGGATGAGGCGTTTTTCTTTATGGCATCGCCGACTGATGCCATTTCTGCTGCTCCCTCATCCTGAGCTGGCGCGAAGCGCCCAGTCGAAGGACGCGCCATGCTCATGCAGCCCGTCTCGCTCACCCCGGACGCGACAGGGCCTTCGCCGCGCTGCCCAACGCG
>DASVOY010000421.1:0-2503 GCA_036383115.1 Allostellaceae bacterium | reverse complement strand
CCCCGCAATCGATGCCGCGGCGCGCACGCCGCTGATGCTGCAGACAGTGCTGGGGCTTGACGCGGCGCGCATCGCGTCCGCGTTCCTGGTGCGGCCCTCCGCGATGGGGCAGCGTCTCACGCGCGCCAAAACAAAGATCCGCGATGCCGGCATCGCCTTCGAGCTGCCCGAGGCCAAGGAGCTGCCGCCGCGCCTCGATGCCGTGCTGGAGGCGATCTATGCCGCCTATGGCAGCGGCTGGGACGACGTCGCGGGCGCCGATCCCCGCCGCAAGGGATTGGCGGTGGAAGCGATCGAGCTCGGGCGGCTGCTCGCCCGTCTCATGCCGGCCGAGCCGGAGGTACAGGGGCTGCTGGCGCTCATGCTCTATTGCGAGTCGCGCCGCGAGTCGCGCCGCACCGCGCCGGGAGGATACGTGCCGCTTTCGGAGCAGGATGTGGCGCGTTGGTCGAGACCGATGATCGACGAGGCGGATCGACTCGTGGCCACTGCCGCGCAAGGCGGTCGCATCGGGCATTTTCAGCTGGAAGCGGCGATCCAGTCGGTGCATGCGGCGCGCGCCTCGACCGGCCGTACCGACTGGGAGGCGATCGCCCTGCTGTACGAGGCGTTGGTGCGCCTGGCGCCCACGATCGGCGCGATGGTCGGCCGCGCCGCCGCCGTCGCCGAGGCACGCGATGCCGCGACGGGATGGGCGCTGCTCGAATCCATCCCGGCCGAGGCGGTCGCGAGCTATCAGCCCTACTGGGCGCTCGCCGCCCATCTGCTGGGGCGCATGCAACGAGCCGAGGAGGCCGGTGCCGCCTACACCCGCGCCATCGGCCTGTGCGAGGATCCGGCGATGCGCGATTTCCTGGCGCAGCAGGCGCGGCAGGCGCGCTGACTAAGAGCGCTCGTCGGGAAGCGGGAAGATCAGGCAGGTGGCGGTGCCGTGCGCATAGAGCTTGCCGTCGGCACCGGTGAGCTTCGCCTCCGAGGTGGCGATGCGCGCGCCGACGCTGATGGTGCGTCCCTCGCAGGTGACGAGGCCCGTCTTCGCCGTCATCGGCCGCACATAGTTCACCTTGAGCTCGACGGTGGCGTAGGCAAGACCCGGCTTCAGCGTCGTATGCACCGCGCAGCCGAGCGCCGAGTCCAGCAGGGTCGCGGCGAAGCCGCCATGCACCGTGCCGAGCGGATTGTAGTGGAACTCCGCCGGCATGGCCTGGAATACCGCGAGCCCGTGCTCGAAGTTGACGGGGCTGAAATCCATCAGCCGGCCGATCGGCGCCGGCCGCGCGCCGTCGCCCAAGGCATGGCGGAGGTAGTCGAGCCCGCTCATCGTGCGGAACTCGCCGAGGTCGAGCACCGGCTCGCTCCAGGTGATCGTCCGGCTGCGGCTTGGCGGGTTCATGATGCTTGCGCCTTCAAGGTCGCGGTGTCGTACCCGGCGCGTTTGAACCACGCGCCGGAGGCGATTGCCGCGGCGAGCGTCAGGCCATAGATCACCAGGCCGGCGGCGAGCGCTGCGAATACCCAGCCGAGCGAACCGGTCAGGCGCAGCGCCGCCCAGCCGCCGCAGACCGCGATCAGCAAGCGCAGCAAGCCACCGAAGAGCGGCCAGAACAAGCGGCCCGCGCCTTGCGACGCAAAGTAGAGCGACAGGCCGAGCCCGAAGAACCCATAGGCCGGTCCGACGCTGCGCAGATAGGCGATGCCGGCCGTCATCATGTCCGGATCGTCGCCGAAGAGGCCGAGCCAGGCGCCGGGCCAGATTGCGGCGGCGAGCCCGACCGCCTCGGACAAAGCGAAGGCGATGCCGCCGCCGATGAGGGCGATGCGCAGCGCGCGCGCCTGCTGGCCGGCGCCGATGTTGGTGCCGACCAGTGCCACGAGCGGCGCGCCGAGGCCGAACACCAGCGGCACCAGCAGATATTCCAACCGCGCGCCGGTGCCATAGCCGGCCACGGCGTCCGGCCCGGCCGCGACGCCCACCAGCGCCGTGGTCAACGCCACGGTCAGCGTGGTCTGGAGCGTGCTGACCGAGCCGACCGCCCCCACGCGCAGAATGTCGGCGAAGAGCGCCCAGCGCAGGCGCGACGCCTTGAGGCGCACCAGGTTGCGGCCGGAGCAGACGTACCAACCCAGCGCCGCCGCGGTCAGCGCGGTGGTGGTCACCACCGCGACGCCGGCGCCGGCCATGCCGAGCGCGGGAAACGGGCCGACGCCGAAGATGAGGCACGGCGAGAGCGGCACCAGCAGGACCACGCCGAGGCAGATCGCCAGCGACGGCACCAGCATGTTGCCGGTGCCGCGGATCACGCTGCCGAGCGCGTTCATCAGCCAGACCAGCACCGTGCCCGCGAACACCACGTTCGAGTATTGGAGCGCGGCCTCGAGCGAGGCGCCCTCGCCGCCGAGCGCGCGGTAGAGCTGCGGGCCGAAGGCCAGCACCAGGGCGGAGAAGACGAGGCCGAGCGCCACGTTGACGATGATGGCATGCAGCACCAGCGCGTCCGCGTCG
>DASVOY010000420.1:0-10147 GCA_036383115.1 Allostellaceae bacterium | reverse complement strand
GCGGTGACCGACAGCGAGGAGGTGTTGGTCGCCAGTACGCACTCGGGCTTGACGATCTGCTCGACCTCGGCCCAGACCTGCTTCTTGACCTTCAGGTCCTCGAACACCGCCTCGATGACGAGGTCGGCGTCGGCGACGTCGTCATAGCTCAGCGAGCCCTTGATGAGGGCCATGCGGCGGTCGATGTCCTCCACCGCCATGCCGCCGCGGCTGGCGCTGATCTCGTAGTTCTTGCGCACGACGCCGAGTCCACGATCGAGCGCCTTCGCGTCGGCCTCGATGACGGTGACGGGGACGCCGACATTGGCGAAATTCATAGCGATGCCGCCGCCCATGGTGCCGGCGCCGAGCACCGCGGCCTTGCGGATCGGCTTGACCGGCGTGTCGGCGGGCACGTCGGGGATCTTGTTGGCCTCTCGCTCGGCGAAGAAGAAATAGCGCTGTGCCTTGGACTGGTCGCCCTTCAGAAGTCTGGTGAAGATCTCGTGCTCGCGCTTTAGCCCCTGCTCGAAGGGCAGCGTCGCCGCCGCCTCGATCGCGTTGATGCAAGCCTGCGGCGCCTCGAGCCCGCGACGGCGCTTGGCGAGTGCGCTGCGATAGGTCTTGAAGAAGTCGAGCTCCGGCACCCTGAGCTTGTCGTCGAGGTCGCGCACGCGGCGCAGCGGCAGGCGGTCGCGCAGCACGCGTTCGGCGAAGGCGAGAGCGCTTGTCCTGAGATCGCCGGTGGCGATGTCGTCGAGGAGGCCGGTCTCGCGCGCCTGGCGCGCGCTGATCGGCTCGCCCCCGGTGATCATGTCGAGAGCCAGCGGCAATCCGACGAGGCGCGGCAGGCGCTGCGTGCCGCCGGCGCCGGGCAGGAGACCAAGCTTGACCTCGGGCAGGCCGAACTTGGCATCGCTCGTGCCGATGCGGAACTGACAGGCGAGCGCCAGTTCGAGCCCGCCGCCGAGCGCCGTGCCGTGCATGGCGGCGATCACCGGCTTGGGGCTGTTCTCGATGGTCTCTATGATGGCGTGGAGGCCCGGCTGCTTCATCGGCTTGCCGAACTCGGTGATGTCGGCGCCGGCGACGAAGGTGCGCCCGGCGCAAATGAGCACGATCGCCTTCACTGCCTGATCGGCGATCGCGGCATTGACACCCGACTGGATGCCCGAGCGCTCCGCGTGGCTCAGCGCATTCACCGGAGGGTTGTTGATGGTGAGAATCGCGACCGCGCCGCTGCGCTCGCTGGTGACGATCTGGGCTGGCTCGCTCATCGCTGCTCCTCCGCATCAGTTCTTGTCCTTGGCGTGCCGGCCAGCGTTGGCGCTTGCGGCGCGTCTGTCAAGAGTTGCGGCCGTCAGAGGAACGTCGTGTCGGCTTCAAGCCCCAGGAGAAACTTGCCTACCGTCTCGAAATGCGACCGGCGCCCCTGCACCTGCTGCGCGATGGCGTTCATGTCGCGGAAGCGGCGCTCGAAGGGGTTGCCGGCGAAGATCGCGGTGGCACCGGCGGCGTGGTAGGCGGCATCGGTCACCGCCCGCGCTTCCTGGATCGCGCGCGTCGCCATCAGCCGGATGGCCATGCGCTCGTCGAGCGTGAGCTCGCTCGACCGGGCGCCCGAGCGCCAGATTTCGGCGAGCGTCCCCTTCAGATACATGCGCGCGCCGCGCAGCCGCGCCTCGAGCTCGCCGACATCCGACTGCACCACCGCGCTGTCGCGCATCGTCTGCTTGGCGCCGCGCGGCGATTTCTCCATGGCGAGTGCGACGAAGCTGTCGAGCATGCTGCGGGCCACGCCGAGGGCGAGGCTGGCGAAGCCGCAGGAGAACATGTTGTTGGTTCTGAGATAGTAGAGCGGCGCATCGTGGCGGCGTTCCGACGGATCGTCGCGCGCGACCGAATGCGCCTCGGGCACGAAGATGTCGGTCACGGAATAGGCGTCGCTGCCGGTGCCCTTGAGGCCGATGACGTGCCAGTTGTCGCCCATGGCGGCGCTGGACGCCGGGAAAAGCATGGTGCGCATTAGCGGCACGCCGTCCGCTGCCCGCCGCGGCGAGCCATCGGGTTCATGCACCAGGCAATGGCCGCCGAGCCAGGTGGCATGATGGCCGCCGCTGGCGAAGAGCCATGTTCCGGTTACGCGATAACCGCCTTGGGCCGGCACCGCACGTCCGCCGGGCCCTGCGCCCCAGGCCAGCACGGCGCGTCGGTCGCGGCCGAAGATTTCCCACGCTGCGTCGGCCGGCAGGAACGCCGCGATCATGGCGGCGACGCTGGTCTGGCACAGGCACCAGGCGGTGCTGGCGTCGAGCTTGGCGATCTCCTCGATCACCCGCATGAAGGTGAGCGGATCGACCTCGGCGCCGTCGAGCGGCCGGGGCAGGAGCAGGCGAAACAACCCCGCCTCGATCATCGCATCGACCAGTGCCTGGGGCAGCCGCCGGTCCCGCTCGATCTCCTCGATCGAGGCGGTGATTCTCGGCGCCAACGCCTTGACGCGGTCGAGATAGTCGGCGGGCGCCGCGGAATGTCCTGCGCCGTCGGACTCCGGCGAGGCTGTCACGAGGTCATGACCAGCGCCAGGCGTCATGCCCCGGCGCATAGTTCCGGTTCGTCTGGGCCGGGTTGCGGTTCACCAGCGGGCGGTTGTAGAGCGGGTGGCGGAAGCTGCGCACCTCATGCTCGATGGTGAAGAGCGGCTTTCCGCTGTCGGGATCGACGATCTCCTCGAAGCGGTACTGGTGCTGGTCGCTCTCCTCGGTGATGAGGCCCAGCTCGGCGAGGCGGCGATGGGGGCCGGAGAAGTCGGTGATATAGATCTGGATATGGTGCCCATCATAGGATGGCAGCGGCTTATCGGTCTCGCGATAGATGAGATCCTGCCCGGTGCCGACCGCCACGCGCGCATGACGGCCGCGCTCGTCCTCGGCGACGATGGCGGTCGCGCCCAGGATCTGCGGATAGAAGCGTGCGATTCCGTCGGCGGTGTCCGGCGGGACGTCGAACTCGACGTAGGGCAAGCCCAGTGTGATGCGGCCGAAGCGCGGCTCGGGCGCATGGCAGCGGACGCGGTTGCCCCAGGGCGAGATCGCCTCGACGAAGGCGTTGTGCTCGCGAAAATCGAAGCGGGTGCCGGCGAGTTGCGGGCGGACGGCAGCCAGCCGCCGTAGCAACGCCTCACGGTCCGGTACGACGATACCTGCGCAGCCGCGCACGACCTGAGGCTCGCCGGTCGGCAGATGGAACTGACTGCGGCCGATATTGATCCACATGTTGTCGATGCCGGTCATCAAATAAGGGTCGCGCGTCAGCCCCAGCCCGCTCACATAGAACACGGTCGCGATCGGCTGGTCCGGAATGCGGACGTTGACGTGCTCGAGGGCGACGACATTGCCGATATCCTCGGCGGCACGGTCGTAAGCATGCTCCATATGGCCCTCACCTTGCGTGATGCGCATGTAGTGTAGCGGCACTCCTGCTGGTTTTTCCAGCCGTTGCTGGCACACGCCGTGGTGCGTTCCGCAAGGCCGATTAATGGACGATTGGCGCCTTCAGTCGTTCGTTCCCGGGGGGAAACGATACCGGAGGATGGGCCATGGCCGATCGGAACGACTTCATGCTGGGCTGGATGAGCGGATGGGCTGCGGCGACCGATGCCCTGACGCAGTCATTGCAGCAGGCGCTGCAGGGGAGCGGACGCGCCCGGGAAATGCGCATCGCGCAAGCGGCCCTTGCCGAGACATCCGGCAGCAAGCCCTCAGCCGCGCCGCGCCGGCGGCGCGGTCGGCCACGGAAATCGGCGGACGGGTCGCGAAGCCAAGCGCCGCGCAGACGCGGGAGGCCGCCGAAGGCCACGGCGACTTGACGCTCTGCGGGGACAGGCGCGACCTCGGCGCGGCTGGCCGTTCTCGCCCGCGCGGCGGACCCGGCTGCTTCAACTCGGCGCGAAAATGCGCAATGATGCGGCGGCTATGGGCATCCGACGAAGGTGCGGGCGCAGCATGCGCTGTCTCGCCATGAGGACGCGGAAACGATGAAACAGTCAATTGCGATGGCCGGAGCGGTGGTGCTCTTTGCTTTGCCAAGCTTGGCATCGGCGCAGGACAAGACGATCACCCTCGGCGCGGCCGTGCAGCTTACCGGCAGCCTCGCCAATACCGGGCGCTACTACCGCGACGCCTACCAACTCGCCGTCGATAAGATCAACGAGAAGGGCGGGATCAAGGTGGGCGGGCAGTCCTACAAATTCGCGCTCGACCTCCTTGACAACCAGTCGGATGTGAATCTGGGCGTGCGCCAATACGTTCAGCTGGTGACGCGCGACAAGGTCAACTTCCTGCTGGGACCGTTCTCGAGCAACGACGCGCTCGACGATTCCTCGGTCGCCGAGAAGTACGAGGTGCCCATGGTGCAGGGCGGCGGAGCCTCGAGCCAGATCTTCAGCCGCGGCTACAAATACATCTTCGGCACGCTGCCGCCAGCCGATGAGTATTACCGCAGCACCATCGAGATGCTGGGCAAGCTCGATCCCACGGTGCGGACGGTCGCGCTTGTCGCGGCCGACGACTCCTTCGATGTCTCGGTCGCCAAGGGCACGCGCAAGCTCACCGAGAAGGCCGGCCTCAAGCTCGTCACGGATGAGCAATACCACGAGAACAGCGGCGATTTCTCTTCGATCCTATCGCTCGCCAAGTCGGCGCAGCCCGACGCTATCCTGTGGAGCGGCCACGAGCCCGAAGCGCTCAACTTCATCCGCCAGGCCAAGAGCCTCGACGTTAATCCCAAGTATTTCTATTCCTTCACCGTGGGCGTTCCGACCGCTGATTTCCGCCGCGCGTTGGGCCCGGACGCCAACTACGCCTTCGGCATGACCCCCTGGCTGCCGTCCGAGCACTTGAAAGACCAGTGGTTCGGCGACGCCGTCCAGTTTGCGAAGCTCTATAGGGAGAAGTACGGCTACGATCCGGACTACCACGCTGCCTCGGCGGTAGCGGATGTCGAGACCTTCGCCAAGGCGATCGAGGCGGCGGGCACGCTTGACCCCAAGAAGGTTCGCGACGCCATCGCCAAGGTCGCCTTCGACTGCGTCTACGCCCACGTGAAATATGCCGCCAACGGCCAGATCGACCTGCCGCAAACCGTCATCCAAATCCAGAACGGGCAGGTGGTCGAGATCTACACCGAGAAGTTCGTCAACAAGCCGCTCTATCCGATTCCGCCCTGGGACAAGCGCAGCTGATCCGAGGCCAGTCGGCACGCCCGCAGCACTCCCTCACCCCAGCCTCTCCGAGCAAGGGCGAGCGGCGCAGCCGTTGGGCTGGCTTTCCCCCTCTCCGCCGGGACAAGGCGAAAGCGTGAGGACGCCTGCGGCTCAGCGTGTTTCCCTTCCGCGCGGGATCGAGTAGTAATGCGGGCCGCCAGCGAAGCGGGGGCGCAAGCAATACCGGCCCGGTCGCGGACCGCCTCGAAACACAGGGAGACCCGGTGCTTTTCGCGCAGATCCTGGTGAACGGCATCCTGTTGGGTGGCCTTTACGGGCTGATGGCGCTCGGCATGGCGCTGGTCTGGGGCGTGCTCAACATCGTCAACCTGGCGCATGGCGCCTTCATCATGTTGGGCGGCTATTGCGTCTACTTCCTCTTCACCGGAGCTGGCCTCGACCCGTTCGCCGCATTGCCGCCGGCGATGATCGTCATGTTCGTATTCGGCTATCTGGTGCAGCGTTTCATTCTCAATCTCATCGTGCGCTCGGCGCTGCTCAACACGCTGCTCATCACCTTCGGTCTTGACGTGGTCCTGACCTATATGGCGCAGCTCGCCTTCAGCGCGGATTTTCGCGCGATCAACCCCACCTACGCCGGCGCCAACGTCACGCTTGCCGGCATCACCGTGCCGCTGGCCCGGCTTGCCGCCTTCCTGGTGGCGTTGCTCCTTGCCGGGCTCGTGTGGCTCCTGCTCAACAGGACGCAGCTCGGACGCGCCATCCGTGCCACGGCGCAGAACCTCGTGGCCGCGCGGCTCTATGGCGTCGACCCGCGGCAGCTCTATGCCGTCACCTTCGGCATCGGCGCGGCCCTGGCGGGCGCGGCGGGCGGACTCTACGGCGTCGTATCGCAGATCACGCCCTACATGGGCGCGAGCCTGACCGCCAAGTCCTTTGTCATTGCCATCATCGGCGGGCTTGATAACCCACTATCCGTGGTGGGTGGTGGGCTCGTCATCGGCATTGCCGAAGCCGTCGGTGCACTCTATCTCGGCCCCACCTTCACCGACGTCATCAGCTTCGGCCTCCTGGTGCTGGTCCTGGTGGCGCGTCCGGCGCGCTCTCTGAGGATGGCCTGATGTGGCGCTGGGGCGTGATCGTCATCGCGACAGCGCTGCTGGCCGCGGTGCCGCTGCTCGAAGATCAGGTGCTGATCCAGTTCGGCATCTACGCGCTCATGGTGGCCGTCCTGGCACAGTCCTGGAACATCCTCGGCGGCTTCACCGGCTATGCCTCGTTCGGCAACTCCACGTTCTATGGCCTCGGCACCTACGGCACGGCGATTGCCATGGCGCAGTTCGGCCTGCCCTTCTGGGTCGGGCTCGCTATCGGCGCGGCGCTGGCCATGCTCTGCGCCCTGCTCGTGGGCATCCCCATATTGCGCCTGCGCGGGCCCTATTTCGCCATTGCCACTCTCGGCCTGTCCGCGGCCCTCTCGGCGCTCGTCGCCAATCTCGACATCGCCGGGCGCAATATAGGCCTCATTCTTCCGCTCACCCGCAATGACGCATTGTTCTACGAGGGCATGCTGGGCCTGCTCCTCGTCGCCACGCTCACCGTCGCCTGGATATCGTCGAGCCGCTTCGGCATGGGTCTCATCGCCATCCGCGAGGACGAGGACGCCGCCGCCGTGATGGGCGTCAACACCACGCTTTACAAGATCATCGCGCTCATGCTGGCGTCACTCTTCACCGCGGTCGCCGGTGGCATCTACGCCTATCACATAACCTTCATCGATCCGAGCAGCGCGTTTGACAGCAAGCTGAACGTGCAGATGGTCATCATGACCGTATTCGGCGGGCCCGGCACGGTGCTCGGGCCGGTCGTCGGTGCGTTCATCCTCTACATCATCTACCAAGTCCTCGCGAGCAGCATCTCGACCGCCGCGGCCCTGTTCTATGGCGTCGTCATCATTCTGGCCGTGATCTTCATGCCCAGAGGATTGGTCGATCTCGGCTGGGGCTTCCGCCGCATGGGCTGGCGCTATTTCCTGCAGAGCATCCGGCAGTACCGGCTGTGAGCGACGCCGGCACGCCGCTGCTCGAGGCACGCGGGCTGACGCGCCGCTTCCAGGGCCTCGTCGCCGTCAACGACGTCAGCTTTGCGGTCAAGCGCGGCGAGATCCTCGGCCTCATCGGCCCCAATGGCGCCGGCAAGACGACGCTGATCAGCCTGATCAGTGGAACGCTGGCGCCGGATGCGGGCGAGCTCCTTTTCGATCGGCAGCGGATCGATGGTCTCACGCCATTCCAGCGCGCCCATCTCGGCATCGGCCGGACCTTCCAGGTGATGAAGCCCTTCCCCGGGCTTTCCGTGCTGGAGAATGTCACCGTCGGTGCACTCTTCGGCTATCGCGGCGGCGAGCGCGACCGGGCGAAGGCACGCGACCGCGCGCAGGAGATGTTGGAGTTCACCGGGCTTGCCGACCGCAGCGGGCAGCGCGCCGATGCCCTGGGCGGACCCGACCGCAAGCGCCTCGAGCTCGCCAAGGCGCTCGCCATGCAGCCGAGGCTGCTGCTTCTCGACGAGGTGATGGCCGGCTTGAACCCGGTCGAGGTCGAGGAAGTGGTGGTGCTGATCAAGAAGATCCGCGCGCAGGGCGTGACCATTCTTGTCATAGAACACGTGATGAAGGCGATCCGCAGCCTGTCCGATCGTGTTTTCGTGCTCCATCACGGGCAAAAGATTGCCGAAGGTGAACCCGCCGTCGTCCTCCAGGACCCGCGCGTGGTCGAGGCTTATCTCGGCAAGAGGCGGGCATGAACGAGCCGCTGCTGCGCATCGCGGATCTGAGCGCCGGATATGGTGCCGTGCCGGTGCTCTTTGATGTCGGCCTCAAAGTGAATGCCGGCGAAATCGTCACTCTCGTGGGCAGCAACGGCGCCGGAAAGACGACCCTGCTCCGTGCCATCTCGCGCACCCTTGCCAAGCGCGGCACGCGCGGCGCGCTCGTGTTTTCCGGCCGCGACCTTATGCCATTGACGCCTGAGGAGGTATTTTCGCTCGGCCTGGTGCAAGTGCCCGAGGGCCGTCAGCTGTTCGGCCGGATGACGGTCGAGGAGAACTTGCTCATGGGGACCTACCGCCGCAGGGACTCAGCCGGGATCGCCCGCAGTTTCGTGCAGGTCTATCAGCTCTTTCCCGTTCTCTTCGAGCGTCGCCGACAGCAGGCGGGGAGCCTGTCCGGCGGCGAGCAGCAGATGTGCGCGGTGGGCCGGGCACTGATGGCGGCGCCGCGCCTCCTCATGGTCGATGAGATGAGCCTGGGCCTCGCGCCGGTGATCGTCGATCAGCTGCTGGGCGTGCTCGTGGACATCCGAAAGGAAGGGGTCACCGTGCTGCTCGTCGAACAAGACGTCTTCGCTGCCTTCAGCGTCGCGGATCGCGGTTACGTCATGGAAACCGGCCGCATTGTCCGCGAAGGACCGGTCGGCGAGCTCGCTCGCGACCCCGAGGTGCGCCGGGCGTATCTGGGCGTGGCCGCGGAAGGGGCTTAGAGTCTCCTCCATTCAGCCGTGCGCCGCCGTGGTCGTTGCGGCATGATTGTGCCGGAGCCCCACGCTTGGAGCCTTGAACCCGCCAGCATCAGGTCCGGTGATTTGGTGTCCCGCCAAGGTAACGATCGAAGAACGCGGCGGCCCTCCGCACGGCATCGGCACCCGCAGCGCCTTGGAAGCCGTGGCCCTGGTCGGAATAGATGTGCATGTCGTAGACCGCGCCGCGCGCCTTGAGAAAGTGCTCCAGCTGATAAGCGGCGGCGACCGGGACGACCCAATCCTGGGCGCCGTGGAGGATGAGCGTGGGCGGCATGCGCTTGAGCAGCGCCAGGGCGGGCGCCGGTAGCACGCCGTAGAAGTCGACCACCGCCTTGACGCGGAGATCGCCGCTGGCCTGCGCCAGCGCTATGGAGGCGCCGAGCGAGACGCCGAGCAGACCGATGTGCGCGGAATCGATGTCCTCGCGCGAGCTCGCCCAGCTCACCGCGTCAGTCACGGCGCGCGTCCAGGCGAAGAAGTTCGTCAGCCCGGCGCCGCCGAACACGCTGGCATCGCCGCCGGTGGCGTCGAAATAATGCACAAACAGCACGTGGTAGCCCCGCGCGGCCAGCGACCGCGCGGTAAAGCCGTAGGCTTGGCCGAAACGGCTCGGGCCATCGCGCCCATGCAGCATCAGCACCGACGGCCGCGGGCCCGGCAGCGCCGAGCGGTGCCAATCGACCGTGATCGGCTTGCCGGCGCTCTCGAAGGCGAGCGTGGAACTGTCGGCTTCGCTTGACGCGCCGCTCATCGCCCGGTCACTGTGCCGCCAGCGCCTCCTGGTCGAGCGCCACGGCGACGGCGTCGTCGATGCGCTCGCACCAGACGAAGCGCGCCTTGCGCCGCGCCTCCTCGGGAATGTCCTCGTAGTCGCGCCGGTTGCGCGCCGGCAGCAGCAGGGTGGTGATGCCGGCTCTGACCGCCGCCGTCACCTTCTCCTTGATGCCGCCGACCGGCAGCACCAGGCCGCGCAGGCTGATCTCGCCGGTCATCGCCGTGTCGTTGCGCGTCGGCCGGTTGGTCAAGAGCGAGATCAGCGCCACCGTCATGGCGACGCCGGCGGAGGGGCCGTCCTTCGGGATGGCACCCGCCGGCACGTGGATGTGGATGTCGCTCTTGCTGAAGATCTCAGGATCGACCCCGAGATCGCGCACGCGCGACTTGGCGAGGCTCATCGCGATCTGGGCGCTCTCCTTCATGACGTCGCCGAGCTGGCCGGTGAGGATGAGCCGGCCGCCGCCCGGGATGCGCGTCGCCTCGATGAAGAGGATGTCGCCGCCAACGGGCGTCCAGGCCAGGCCCGTCGCCACGCCCGGCTCGGCGGTGCGCTCGGCCACCTCGGACATGAACTTCTGCGGCCCGAGGT
>DASVOY010000419.1:0-1930 GCA_036383115.1 Allostellaceae bacterium | reverse complement strand
GCCCGAGGCTCGGGCCATCGGCGTCAGCTTCGCTGCCGCCGAGCCTTTTGGTGACGAGGAGATCGCTGGCCCAGTCGGCGCCCCGGGCACGGAGCGGCGATGGGGTCATGGCTCGGCGACGAGCGCCTTGAGCTTGTAGAGGAGCTCGAGCGCCTCTCTTGGCGTCAGCGCGTCGGGCTGGATCTCGGCCAGCGTGCGCTCGATGGCGGAGCGTTGCGGTATGGCGGCCGGAACGGCCCGCGCCACGCTGAACAGGGGCAGGTCGTCGGCGAGCCGGGCGAGCGCGCCGCTCTGCTCGCCCTTTTCGAGGAGCGCCAGCACGTCCTCGGCGCGGTGCACCACCGCTGGCGGCAAGCCCGCGAGCTTGGCGACATGGATGCCGTAGGAGCGGTCGGCGGCGCCTGCCGCCACCTCGTGCAGGAAGACGACGTCGCCCCGCCATTCCTTGACGCGCATGGTGTAGCAGGCGAGGTGCTCAAGCTTCGCGGCGAGCGCGGTCAGCTCGTGGTAATGCGTCGCGAAGAGGGCGCGGCAACGGTTGACGTCGTGGAGATGCTCGACGGCGGCCCAGGCGATCGAGAGCCCGTCGAAGGTGGCGGTGCCGCGGCCGATCTCATCGAGGATGACAAGCGAGCGCTGGCTTGCCTGGTTGAGGATCGCCGCCGTCTCGACCATCTCGACCATGAAGGTCGAGCGTCCGCGCGCCAGGTCGTCGGCCGCGCCGACGCGGCTGAAGAGGCGGTCGACGACGCCGAGATGGGCGCGCTCGGCGGGCACGTAGGAACCCGCCTGCGCCAGCACGGCGATGAGCGCGTTCTGGCGCAGGAAAGTGCTCTTGCCGGCCATGTTGGGGCCGGTCAGCAGCCAGAGCCGCTGTCCCTCCTTGAGATCGCAGCCATTGCCGACGAAGCTCGCGCCCTGGCCCGCCCGGAGCGCCGCCTCGACCACGGGATGGCGGCCGCCGTTGACGGCAAAAGCCAGGCCGTCATCCACCACCGGCCGGCAATAGCGCTCGGAGACGGCGAGCTCGCCGAGAGCGGACGCGACATCGAGATGCGCGAGCGCGGTGGCGGTGCGCGCGATCTCCTGGGCGCGCGTCTTCGTCTCGTTGACGAGATCGTCGAAGAGCTTGAGTTCGAGCGCCACGGCGCGGTCGGCCGCCGAGGCGATCTTGCTCTCGAGCTCGCCCAGCTCGACGGTCGAGTAGCGCACCGCGCTCGCCAGGGTCTGGCGGTGGATGAAGCCGTCGCGCAGCTTCTCCGCATGGGTCGGCGTCACCTCGATGTAGTAGCCCAGCACGTTGTTGTGGCGAATCTTGAGCGAGGCAACGCCGCTCGCCGCGGCATAGCGCGCCTGCAGGTTCGCCACCATGCGCCGGCTCTCGTCTCGCAGCAGGCGCAGCTCGTCGAGCTCGGGCGCATAGCTTGGCGCGATGAAGCCGCCGTCGCGGCTGATGAGCGGCAGCTCGGCGGCGAGCGCGCGTTTCAGGCGATCGACGAACGCGGCATGCTCGCCCAGATCGCGCTCGGCCCGCGCGATGAGCGCCGGCTTCTCCGCGAGCGGCGTCTCGCCGAGCAGGCGGCGCAGGCCCGCGGTCTCGCCCAGCGTATCGCGCAAGGCGGCGAGGTCGCGCGGGCCGCCGCGGCCCAGCGCCAGGCGCGCCATGGCGCGCTCGATATCGGGGCAACGGCGCAGCACGGCCCGCAACGCCTCGCGCAGCCGCTCGTTCTCGGCGAAGAAGGTGACGGCGTCGAACCGCGTGTTGATGGCGCGAGGATCGGTGAGCGGCGACGCCAGATGCTCGGCCAAGAGCCGCGCGCCGGCGCCGGTCACGGTGCGGTCGATGGTCGAGAGCAGGCTGCCCTTGCGCTCGCCCGACAGCGTCTGCGTCAGCTCGAGATTGCGCCGCGTCGCCGCGTCGATCTCCATC
>DASVOY010000418.1:0-5846 GCA_036383115.1 Allostellaceae bacterium | reverse complement strand
CTCGAGGGCATCGACCGTGCAGTCGCCGAGTTCAAGCCCGATTCGTGGAAGGGCTACACCATCGGCGACAACACCCACAAGGACATGGCCCGCCACCCCTGGCGGCTCGACGACGAGAGGCTCGTCTATCCCGCTTATGAGAAATTCGTGAAGTCGGGCATCAGGAACGTCTGCATCCACAAGGGCCTGTTCGCGCCTTCGGTAGAGCAGCAATTCCCCAATCTGCGTCCGTACGTCGATGCGAGCGATGTCGGCAGGGCGGCAAAGGACTGGCCGCAGCTCAATTTCATCATCTATCACTCCGCCTACCGCCATGTCGGCGGCGATCCCAACGTCGCCATGGCCGAGTGGAACGAGACCGGCCGCATCTCCTGGGTGAGCGACCTGGCGGACATCCCGGCGAAATACGGCGTCACCAACGTCTATGGCGATCTGGGCCAGCTCTTCGCCTTCTCGACCGTGGTGCAGCCGCGCCTCGCCGCGGCACTTATGGGCAGGCTGGTCAAGGGCTTGGGATCCGATCACGTCATCTGGGGTACGGATGCGGTGTGGACGGGGTCGCCGCAGTGGCAGATCGAGGGGCTGCGCCGGCTCGAGATCCCCGAGGACATGCAGAAGCAGCACGGCTTTGCGCCGCTCGGCCCGCCCGACGGGCCGGTCAAGACCGCGATCTTCGGCGGCAACGCGATGCGGCTCTACGACTATCAGCGTCGCGCCGATCTCGCCACCGACCGCTTCGCCGCGATGAAAGCCGATTACGAGCGCGCCGGCCCCGCGCGCAGCAATCTGCGCTACGGCTATGTGAGGAAGCCGGCGTAGCGCCAAGGGGCTGGCGACAAGCGCCATCCTGACCTATAACCGCGGCAAAATAGGCTGCGGCCCCTAACGCGCGGCCGCGCAAGCACGGGGAGGTTGGGCGATGGCGCATGTCTGGGAGAAGTCCTATCCGCCGGGCGTGTCCTGGGGCGACCCGTTGCCCGCCGCCGTGGCCGTCGAGAGCCTGCTCGAGACCGCCGCCGCCACCTGGCCGGACAAGACGGCGATCGATTTCTACGACCGCAAGATCAGCTTCCGCGACCTTCACCAGCTCGCCGCCCGCGCCGCCAAGGGCCTGCAGGAGCTCGGCGTCGGGCCGGGAGTGCATGTCGGCCTCCATCTCCCCAACACGCCGCATTACGTCGTCTGCTTCTTCGCCATCCTCATGGCCGGCGGCCGCGTCGTCAATTTCAGCCCGCTCGCGGCTCCCCGCGAATTGAAGTACCAGATCACCGATGCGGACGCCGAGGTGATGATCACGCTGGGCCTGCCGATGCTCTACCCGCAGGTCGCCGCCTTGAAGGGCACGGCCAAGTTCGAGACGCTCATCGTCTGCAGCCTCGAGGATTTCCTGCCGGCGCCCGCGGTGCGCGCCGTCTTCGGCCCGCCGGCGGACCGCGTCGCCGGGGCGGGACGCGAAGTCAACTTCGCCGATCTCATCGCCAATGACGGCGCCTATCGCCGCCACAAGCATGGGCCGCTCGAGGACGAGGTCGCGGCGCTGCAATACACCGGCGGCACCACCGGCGAGCCCAAGGGCGCGATGCTGACCCATGCCAATTTCTGCGCCGTGATCCATGTGCGCGACCGCTGGGTCGGCGACGACATGAAGGACGGCGAGGACAAGGTGCTCGTCGTCCTGCCGCTCTTCCACATCTTCGGCCTCACCTTCATCATGCTGCTGGCGGTCGCGAATGGCACCGAGATGGTGATGCATATCCGCTTCGATGCCGAGCGCGCGCTCGCCGACATCGCGCGCAAGAAGGTCACGGTCATGGCCGGCGTGCCGACGATGTACGCGGCGCTGGTCAACCATCCCAAGATCAAGGAATTCGACGTGTCGTCGCTGCGCATCTGCAGCTCGGGTGGCGCGCCCTTACCGATCGAGGTGCTGACGCGCTTCAGGGAGCTCACGGGCCTGACGCCGTCGGAAGGCTACGGCCTCACCGAGACTGCGCCCTTGGGCACCATGCAGGCGCACCAGGGCGAGCCCCGCGCCGGCACGGTCGGGCTGCCCGCGCCGCACACCGTCGTCGAGGTCGTCGATCTCGAGACCGGCATGACGCTGCTGCCCCAGGGCGAGAAGGGCGAGATCTGCATCCGCGGGCCGCAGGTGATGAAAGGCTACTGGAAGCGGCCCGAGGCGACGGCGGAGGCGTTCCGCGGCGGGCGCTTCCATACTGGCGATATCGGCTTCATCGACCAGGATGGCTATGTCACCCTCGTCGACCGCAAGAAGGACATGATCCTCTCCGGCGGCTTCAACGTCTTCCCGCGCACCATCGAGGAGGCGATCTGGGAGCATCCCTCCGTCGCCGAGGTGACGGTGATCGGCATTCCCGATCCCTATCGCGGCCAGTCGGCCAAGGCCTTCATCGCGCTGAAGCCCGGCGCGCCCCTCTTCACCTTCGACGAGCTCAAAGGCTTTCTCAGCGACAAGCTCGCCAAGTACGAGATGCCGGTCGAGATGGAGATTCGCGCGAGCCTGCCCAAGACGCCGGTCGGCAAGCTCTCGAAGAAAGAGCTCGTCGCCGAGGAGATGGCCAAGCGCAGCGCGACGGCAGTGAGCGGCTAGCCCTGCGAGGGCCGCTCGCTCGGGGGACGCTCCTTGGCGTCCTCGATCTCCGCCATGAGCTGTTGCTTGGAAGTCGGCGTGTCGCCGCCGAATCCCGGCAGCAGGTAATCGTCGGGCACGCGCGCGCAATCGGCGACCGCTTCCTCGACGTGGCCCAGCCGCGCGTGGCAGAGCGCGCGCAGGAACGGGATCATCGGCCAGTAGTGGCCGTTGTCGAGTTTCTCGGCGCGGTCGAGATCCGCCGCCACGGCGGCGAAATCGCGGAGGCGCAGCCGGTCATCAGCGCGCGCCATGTAGGCGCCGGGCTCCCTGGGACAGAGCGATACGACCTTGTCGCGGTCGGCGAGCGCGAGATGCGGCTCGCCCATGAGCACGCGCACCACGGCGCGCATGTGATAGCCATGCGGATGGTCGGGATGCTCGGCGATGAACTCGGCGCAGAGCTTCAGCGCGTCGTCGTGACGGCGCGCCGCGCAGAGCGCGCCTACCTCTTCCAGGTCCTGCGGCGTCATCACCATGCTTGCTCCTCGCGCCGGAGCGCAGCGGCCCGGGGCGCCGATCCGATTCTGCGCCGATCTTCTGCTTCTGTCGAGATTGCCCAGCGCGGGTTAATTTGCCGTTAGGGCGAAGCGGCGACTCATGCGCATCGCTGCGCGACCGCCGGCATTTAGGAAACAATGTCGATATGGCTCGCGGAAGGATCGATCTGCGCCTTGCGTCCGCTGCCGGGCGCCAACGGACGCAAGGGCTCAAAGGTCAGCGCGACGAGGATGACGTTCACTTGTCCTTGAGCGCTTCGATGGCGGCGGCGACGGCCTTGTGCTGATCGCCGTCGGCCGGAAGCAGGGGCAGGAGGCGCTGCCAATAACTTCTCGCCTCGGCGAAGCGGCGCTGCTGCGCCGCGGCGAGGCCGAGATACCAGAGCGCGGCCGGCTGGCGCGGGTCGAGCGCGTCGACGCGCTGCAGCAGCGCCACGGCGCGCGCGGGAAGCGGCGTCTGCGGCGAGCGGTCGATGATCAGCGCATCGGCCTCGGCCAGCAGGATCTGGGGATCGTCGGGCTTGAGCTTGGCCGCGCGCTCATAGGCGTCGGCCGCCTTGTCGCGTTCGTTCAGCACGGCATAGGCGCGCGCCAGCCGCATCCAGCCGGCGAGGTCGTCGGGATTGGACTTGAGCTTCGCCGCCAGCCCCTCGACCATGCCGCCGATCATCTGCTGGCGCTGCTCGGGCGTCATCTGCGCCGCCTTCGCCATATCGTCGATCCCCGGCCCGCCCGCGGGCGCGGCGAGTTCCGGCACCGGCAAACCCGCTGCCTTCGCGGTATCGGCGATGCGCGCCTCGAGCTCGGCGCGCAGCTTCGAGTCCGCCCCTTGATCGGTGGCGAGCTTCTGCCACGCGTCGATCGCCGCCTGCGCCTTGCCCTCCTGGGCATCGGCGAGCGCCAGGTAGTAGCGCGACGCGATGTCCGCGGGATCGCGCGCGAGCGCGGCGGTGAAGGCCTCGCGCGCGCGCGGCGTGACGATGCCGTCGGCGGCGAAGACCAGCATCTCGCCATAGGCCGACGCCACGTCAGGCCGTCCCTTGGTGAGCCGCATCGCCTCACGATAGGCCTCGGCGCTCCGCTGCCACCGGCCGAGCGCCGCCTGGGTCCGCGCCAGCAGCAGCCAATCGGCGTCGCTCTCGGGGTTGGCCTTGAGCTTCTCCTCGAGCGCGGCGGCGGCCTTGTCGAGGTCCTCATGCTGCCCGGTGGCGGCGAAGCGCGCGCGCTCGGGTCCACGCGCGGCATAGGGCTGATCCGGTACGCCCGGCGAGCCCAGCGCGAGATAGATGAGTGCCGCCGCCGCCGGCAGCGCGAGCGCGAGCGAGAGCGCGAGGAGCGGGCTGCCTGCGCCGCGCGCGGGGGCGGCTTCCGGCCGCGCATCGGCGGCCAGCAGTCGGCGCTCGATCTCGAGCCGCGCCGTCGCCGCCTGGTCCGCGTCGATCAGGCCGCGCGCGAGATCGCGCTCCAGCTCCTTCAGCTGGTCGCGGTAGACGGCGCGGTCGAACTGCGCGCGCGAGGGTGCCTCCCGCGCTCCCTTCATCAGCGGCGCCAGCACCGTGGCGACGACGACGACGGTCATGACGGCGAGCGCCAGCGCGAGAAGCATCAGCCCTCGTCCCTCAGCAGCCTCGCGAGCCGCCGCCGTTCAGTCTCGGTCAGCGGCGC
Source organism: Allostellaceae bacterium (assembly GCA_036383115.1). GTDB lineage: Bacteria > Pseudomonadota > Alphaproteobacteria > ATCC43930 > CGMCC-115725 > DAHUYF01. The sequence continues at coordinate 1,031 of DASVOY010000418.1, read as the reverse complement.
CGGCGCCGCCTCGGGCGCCGCGCGGCGCCGGCGCAGATAGAGGATGGCACCCACGGCGCCGAGCGCCAGCACCGCCGGCGGCCCGAACCACAGCGCATAGGTTGCGGGCTCGACCGGCGGTTTCAACAGCACGAAATCGCCGTAGCGGCTGACGACGAACTGCAGCACTTGGCCGTCGCTGTCGCCGGCGGCGATACGCTCGCGCAGCAGCACACGCAGATCATGCGCGAGATCGGCGTTCGAATCGTCGATCGACTCGTTCTGGCAGACGAGACAGCGCAGCTCCTTCGACAGCGCCCGCGCGCGCGCCTCGAGCGCCGAGTCGGCGAGGCGCTCGCGCGGCTCGACTGCGCCCGCGGCCGGGCCCAGCGCCAGGAGCAGCAGTGCGACGAGCGCCGCAGACCGCCTCATCCACCGATCTCCCGCAGGCGCGGCAGCAACTCATGCTCGAGCGCTTCCGCGCTGAGCGGCCCGACATGGCGATAACGGATATGACCGGCGCGATCGATGAGGTAGGTCTCGGGCACGCCATAGACGCCGAAATCGATGCCGGTGCGGCCGCTCTCGTCGAGCCCGACGCGGCGATAGGGGTCGCCGAGCTGGGCGAGGAAGCGCGCGGCGTTTTCCGGCTTGTCCTTGTAGGCGATGCCGTAGAGCGGCACGTGCTCGCTTTCCGACAGGCGCATCAGGAGGGGATGCTCGGCGCGGCACGGCACGCACCACGAGGCGAAGAAGTTAACGACGACGACGTTGCCTTCAAGCCCGGCGCGCGACAGGCCTTCGGCGCCGCCGAGTCCGGCGAGAACGAAATCCGGCGCCGGCTTGTCGATGAGCGCCGACGGCAGCCGCGACGGATCGCGCCCCGGCCGCAGCGCCAGCACGAAATACGCGGCGAGCACGAGGAAGAGGGCAATGGGGACGAGGTAGGGGAGGCGGCGCATGGGTTCGCAGTATCGCAATTCGCCACGCTTTGCTCAATGCGCCGGCGGCGCGGCGGCCTGCGCCTGCGGCCGGCGCATGACGAAGACGAG
>DASVOY010000417.1:0-2975 GCA_036383115.1 Allostellaceae bacterium | reverse complement strand
ATATGTCGAGCTCAACCGCCGCGGCGGCGCAAAGAGCGCGCTGCTGCGCGGCCGAACGATGGTGAACCTCTTCTTCGAGAGCTCGACGCGCACGCGCACCTCGTTCGAGCTTGCCGGCAAGAGACTGGGCGGCGACGTCATCAACATGTCGACCGCGGTCTCCTCGATCAAGAAGGGCGAGACGCTGATCGATACGGCGATGACGCTCACCGCCATGCATCCGGACGTGCTGGTGGTGCGCCATCCCGAGTCGGGCGCCGTCCAGCTCCTCTCCGAGAAGGTCGACTGCTCCGTCATCAATGCCGGCGACGGCAGCCATGAGCACCCGACCCAGGCGCTCTTGGACGCGCTCACCATCCGCCGCCGCAAGGGCCGCCTCCAGGGCCTCAGCGTCGCCATCTGCGGCGACATCCTGCACAGCCGCGTCGCCCGCTCCAACATCGCGCTCCTCAACACCATGGGCGCGCGGGTGCGCGTCGTGGCGCCGCGCACGCTGCTGCCGGCGGAGATCGACCGACTCGGGGTCGAGGTATTCCACGACATGTCGCGCGGCCTCAAGGACGTCGACATCGTCATGATGCTGCGGCTCCAGACCGAGCGCATGCATGGCAGCTTCGTGCCGTCGGTCCGGGAGTAGTTCCATTTCTTCGGCCTCGATCGCGCCAAGCTCGCCGCGGCCAAGCAGGACGCGCTCATCATGCATCCGGGGCCGATGAACCGCGGCGTCGAGATCGACACCGATGTCGCCGACGACATCGACCGCAGCGCCATCCGCGAGCAGGTCGAGATGGGCGTCGCGGTGCGCATGGCCTGCCTCGAGGTGCTGACGCGCAACCTCGGCAACGTGCCGCCCGTCTGATGGCCCCCGACCGGTCAATGCGAGCGCAGCGAAGCAATCTCACGCAGGCAAGGGCGCCCGCCGCGGCCGGAGATTGCCGCAACGCCCTTTGGCCGCCTCGCAATGACAGCGCCGTGGCAGGCATCTGATGGCGACGCGCACCCTCTTCCGCAACGCCCGCCTGCTCGACCCCGCGAGCGGCCTCGATCAGGCCGGCGATCTCGTGATCGAGGACGGCCGCATCGCGGCGCTGGGCGCGGCGCCCGGGCGCGACAAGCTCGGCCGCGACGTCGAGGTAATCGACTGCGCCGGCGCTTGCCTCGCGCCCGGCCTCGTCGACATGCGCGTCGAGCTGCGGGAGCCCGGCGCCGAGCACCAGGAATCGATGACCACGGGCGGGCTCGCCGCCGTCGCGGGTGGCGTCACCACCATGGTGGCGCTGCCCAACACCGAGCCGGCGATCGACGATGTCGCGCTGGTCGAGTTCGTGGCGCGGCGCTCGCGCGACGTCGGGCTCGCCCGCATCCGGACATACGCCGCCGCCACCAAGGGCCTCAAGGGTCGCGAGCTCACCGAGATGGGGCTGCTTGCCGCCGCCGGCGCGCTCGCCTTCACCGACGCCGGCAGCGCCATCGCCGATCCCGTCGTCATGCGCCGCGCCCTGTCCTATGCGCGCACCTTCGATCTGCTGCTAATGCAGCATCCGGAGGAGCCGCGCCTCGCCGAGGGCGGCGCGATGAACGAGGGCGAGGTGGCGACGCGGCTCGGGCTCGCCGGCATCACCCCCGCGGCCGAAGTGATCATGGTCGAGCGCGACCTGCGGCTCGTCGAGGTCACCGGCGGCAGGCTGCACATCGCCCATGTCTCGACCGAGGCGGCGATCCAATGCATCCGGCAGGCCAAGGCGCGGGGATTGCCGGTGACCTGCGACACCGCGCCGCATTACTTCGCGCTCAACGAGACCGCCGTCGGCGATTACCGCACCTTCGCCAAGGTCTCGCCGCCGTTGCGCGGTGAATGGGACCGCCGCGCCGTCATCGCCGGCCTCGCCGACGGCACGATCGACGCCATCGCCAGCGATCATTCGCCGCACGACCAGGAATCGAAGCGGCTGCCTTTCGCATCGGCGGCGAGCGGCATCATCGGGCTCGAGACCTTGCTGCCGCTGACCCTCGAGCTCTACCACAACGGCCATCTGCCGCTGCTGGCCGCGCTCGCCGCGGTGACGCAGCGCCCGGCGGACATCCTGCGCCTGCCCGCCGGCCGCCTCGCCGAAGGGGCGGCGGCCGATCTCGTGGTTTTCGATCTCGAGCGCCCATGGCGCATCGACGTCGAGGCGTTCCGCTCCAAGTCCAAGAACGCGCCTTATGACGGCAGGCCCGTCCAAGGGCGCGTGCTGCGCACCGTCGTCGCGGGCCGCAGCGTCTTCATCCACCAAGGCTGACGATCCATGAAACCGGCCGCACTGATCGGCGCCGCATCCGGATGGGGCGCCGGCTTCCGCCATACCGAGGCAGGGCCGCCTGCGCTGCGCGAGCTCGGCCTCGCGCGCTGGCTGCGGGCGCGCGGCATCGACGCCGAGTGGTGGACGATGCTGCACCCGGAGAAGCGCTGGCGCGAGCACGCCGAGCTGCGCGGGCCCGCGACCTACGACCTCGTGGCCCGCCACGCCGCGGCGCTCGCCGCGGAGGTCGCCGCCGCCATGGCCGCCGATTATTTCCCGGTCGTGCTCGGCGGCGATCACGCCATCGCCATGGGCACGTGGGCCGGCGTGTCGCGCGCGCTCAACGGCGCGCCGCTCGGCCTGATCTGGCTCGACGCTCATCTCGACGCGCATACGCTCGAGACGACGCCATCGCAGAACGCTCACGGCATGGGTGCGGCCGCGCTGCTCGACCACGGCCACGCGCCCTTTCGCGCGATCTGCGGCGGCGTGTTGCGGCCCGAGCACGTCTGTTACATCGGCATCCGTTCCTACGAGGACGGCGAGATGGCCCTGCTGCGCCGCCTGGGCGTCAGGATCATGCTGATGGAAGAGGTGAAGCAGCGCGGCATCCACGATGCGCTGAACGAGGCACTGGCGATCGCCACCCGCGGCACCGCCGGGTTCGGCCTCAGCATCGACCTCGATGGCTTC
>DASVOY010000416.1:0-5333 GCA_036383115.1 Allostellaceae bacterium | reverse complement strand
GGGAGCCCGGCGATGCGCAGGAGATCGCGGGCGTCCTTGCGCGTATCTTTCCGCGCAGGCGATGCGCGCTCCGGCCGCGCTTTCCTCATCGTCGCCGTGGCTGCACCGCGCGCCAGCCGATGTCGCGGCGCCAGAAGCCGTCCGGCCATTGGATGCGGTCGATGACCGCGTAGGCCTTGTCGCGCGCATGCGCCACGTCCTTGCCCAGCGCGACGACGTTGAGCACGCGCCCGCCATCCGCGACGAGGCGGCCGTTCACGAGCTTCGTCCCGGCATGGAATATCTTGATCGACGGATCGCCGCCGGTCGCCTCGGCAAGGCCGCGGATCTCCGCGCCCTTGACCGGCTCGCCGGGATAGCCCCGGGCGGCGAGCACGACGCAGACCGAGCTTTCGGGATGCCAGCGCAGATCGAAATCGTCGAGCACGCCGTCGCGCGACGCGACGAGCGCCGGCAAGAGATCGCTCATGAGGCGCGGCATCAGCGCCTGGCACTCGGGATCGCCGAAGCGGACATTGTATTCAATGAGCTTCGGTCCCTCCCTGGTGAGCATCAGCCCGGCATAGAGCACGCCCTTGAACGGCCTTCCCTCGGCCGCCATGCCTCTGACCGTCGGCAGGATGATGCGCTCCATCACCTCGCGCTCGAGCGCCGGGGTGAGGCAGAGGGCGGGCGAATAAGCGCCCATGCCGCCAGTGTTGGGCCCGGTGTCGCCTTCGCCGACGCGCTTGTGGTCCTGCGCCGTGGCAAGCGGCAGCGCATGCCTGCCGTCGACGAGGGCGAAGAAGCTCGCTTCCTCTCCCTCGAGAAACTCCTCGACGACGATTTCCGCGCCGGCGGCGCCGAAGCGCTGCGCCAGCATCGCCTCGTCGATGGCGGCTTCCGCCTCGGCGATGCTCGTCGCCACGGTGACGCCCTTGCCGGCCGCGAGCCCGTCCACCTTGACCACGATCGGCGCGCCGCGCCGACGCACGAATTGCTTGGCCGACTCGGCGTCGCGGAAGCGGCCATAGGTCGCAGTCGGGATGCCGTATTTTGCGCAGAGATCCTTGGTGAAGCCCTTGGAGCCTTCGAGCACCGCCGCCGCCGCGCTCGGGCCGAAGGCGGCGATCCCGGCCGCTTCGAGTCGGTCGACGAGCCCCGCCACCAGGGGCAGCTCGGGCCCGACCACGACGAAGTCGATCCGCTCGCGCCGGCACAATTCGATGATGCCCTCGATATCGGCGGCCGCCACCGGGACGCATATCGCCTCCTCGGCGATGCCGGGATTGCCGGGGGCGCAGAACAGCGCGTCGCAGAGGGGCGATGCCGCGATCGCCCAGCACAACGCATGCTCGCGCCCCCCTGACCCCACCACCAGAACCCGCATTCCTTGCTCCCGCACCCTGACACGGCCTCACTCGAGGGACGAGTGGGACAGCGGCACCATGCCCGAGGTCCCTTCGCTTTCCCCGCCGGTGCGGGGTCTTGTATCATAGCGGGCAATGACAGGAACCCCCCTCTCGGCCGTGCCGCCCGTCGCGGCGCCGCTGCGGCCGAACCTGCCGGAATACACGGTGAGCGAGCTCTCGGCCGTGTTGAAGCGCGCGATCGAGCAGGGCTTCTCCTATGTCCGCGTGCGCGGCGAGGTCTCGGGCTTCAAGCGCCACAGCTCCGGCCATTGTTACCTCGCGCTCAAGGATGCCGAGGCCGTGCTCGACGCGGTGTGCTGGCGCGGCACGGCGCTGAAGCTCGCGGTCAAGCCCGAGGACGGCATGGAGGTGGTCTGCACCGGCCGCCTCACGACATATCCCGGGCGATCCAAGTACCAGCTCGTCATCGACACCATGGAGCTGGCCGGCGTCGGCGCGCTTCTCAAGATGCTGGAGGAGCGGCGCAAGCGACTCGCCGCGGAAGGGCTTTTCGCCGAGGAGCGCAAGAAGAAGCTGCCCTTCCTGCCCGTTGTCATCGGCGTCGTGACCTCGCCCACTGGAGCGGTCATCCGCGACATCCTGCATCGCCTGAGCGACCGCTTCCCGCGCCGCGTGCTGCTCTGGCCTGTGGCGGTGCAGGGCGAGGGCGCGGCGGAGCAGGTGGCGCGCGCGATCGAGGGCTTCAACAAGCTCGCGCCGGGCGGGCGGGTGCCGCGGCCCGATCTCCTCATCGTCGCGCGCGGCGGCGGCAGCCTCGAGGACCTCATGGCCTTCAACGAGGAGATCGTGGTGCGCGCCGCCGCCGCCTCGGCGATCCCGCTGATCTCCGCCGTCGGCCACGAGACCGACACGACGCTGATCGACTACGCCAGCGACCGGCGTGCGCCGACGCCGACCGCAGCGGCCGAGATGGCGGTGCCGGTGCGCCTCGATCTCCTGGCCGAGCTCGACGCCAAGGCGATGCGGCTCGTCACCAGCCTGGCGCGCTCGCTCGAGGAGCGCCGGATGCGCGTCGAAGGGCTGGCGCGCGGCCTGCCCGATCCGCGCGGCGTCCTTGACACGGCGCGCCAGCGCCTCGACGACCGCGCCGAGCGGCTGCTGGTGGGACTGCGGCAGATGGTGGCGCTGCGCGACCAGCGCCTCGCCGTCATGGGCGGGCGCCTCAGCAAGGCCCTCCTTCAGGCGCGGCTCGACAAGGCCAGGACGCAGCTGGACGACCACCCGCTGCGGCTCAAGCAGGCCATGGCGCGAATGATGCAGCGCGCCAGGCAGCTTGTTGATGGGTTCGGCGGACGGATGGAGAGCCACGTCAAGGCGCTCGAGAACGTCAAGGCGCTGGGCTACGCCATGGTCTACGACGCCGACGGCCGTATTGTCGTCTCGGCGCAGGAGGTAGTCTCGGGCGATGCGCTGACGCTCGAATTTCACGACGGCAAGGTTGGTGTTGTCGCGCGCGGCGGCCCGCGCCCGCCAGCGCATGCCGCCGAGCCGGCCAAGCCCGCGCGGCCGAAAAAACCGTCGGCGCCAGGGCAAGGATCACTGCTGTGAGGTTCGCAACCGCGCTCGTTCTCGCTGCGCTCTTCGCCGCCCCGTGCTCGGCCGGCACGCTCTCGCTCGAGGGCGCGATCGAGCAGGGCGGGCTGGTCCGCGGCAAGACCGATCCCGGCGCCGAGGTGACGCTCGACGGCCGCGCCGTGCGGGTCGCGCCCGATGGCAGCTTCATCTTCGGCTTCGGCCGCGACGCGCCGTCAACGGCCGCGCTCGATGTCGCCTTCGCCGACGGCAGCCACGAGCATCGCGATCTCGCGGTTGGGGTGCGCCATTACGATGTCCAGCGCATCGACGGGCTCCCCGAGCTGCAGGTGACGCCCGACGCGGCCACGCTCGAGCGCATCAAGCGCGAGGGGGCGGTGATTGCCAGGGCGCGCGCCGCCGACAGCAGCCTGCTCTTCTTCGAGGCGCCGCTGGCCTGGCCGGCGCAAGGACCGATCTCCGGCATCTATGGCAGCCAGCGCATCCTCAATGGCGAGCCGCGCGCACCGCATATGGGCGTCGACATCGCCGCGCCCAGAGGCTCGCCCATCGTGGCGGCCGCCGGCGGCACGGTGACGCTCGCCGAGCGCGATCTCTTCTACACCGGCGGCACGGTCATCATCGATCACGGCTACGGCCTCGCCACCACCTACCAGCACATGGACAGCGTCGATGTGACCGTCGGGCAGCATATTGTGGCCGGCCAGCGCATCGGCACCGTCGGCGCCACCGGCCGCGTCACCGGCCCGCATCTCCACTGGTCGCTCAACTGGTACGACGTGCGCCTCGACCCGATGCTCGTCGCCGGGCCGATGCCGGCGCACTGACCTGCGTCTCACGCCACCGGCGGCAGAGCGACCACGTCACCTTCGGCGATCCCGCCACCCGAGACGACCTCCGCGTAGACGCCCATCTTGACGTGGCCGAACGCGCGCTGGAGCGTGCCGAGGATATCCAGGTCGCGCTCGGCCGTCGCCGGATTGACATGCGTCGCCGCGCATCTGTTGGTCGCCGACACCACGCGCAGCCGCGCGCCGCCAACGGCGATCTCCGATTCGATCCAGTCCTGCTCGCTCCAAGCAGCCGCGCCGTCCAGATAGAGGTTCGCGCGGAACCGCATGGGATCGGCGGGCTTCCCGATCGCGCGCTCGAGGGCGGCGACGCTCGCCAGGTTCACGATCGATACGTATTTGTACGTCGTCGCGTTGGGCTTTCGCCTCGCATCGGTGAAGTTATGGCCCGCCGCTTCCACGAGGCGAGGCGGCCCGTCCAATCGTTCGCGCATGAACTCGGCGAAAAAGCGATCGGCGGCGGCGCGGCCTTCCGGCTCGGTGATCGGCGCGCGCAGCAGCGTCCGGCCATGACGTTCGATCGTGAGAACGCCGCTCGCCTCGTCGAACCGCGTATGGAGCCGAGCCAGGATCTCGTCGCGCATGAGCATGAGGAAATTGGTCTTCGGCAGCCACTCGGGCCGATCGGGATCGAAGGGAGCCGACGCCCGCGCGACGGCAAATCGCCGATCTCCCGGCAGGCACTCGCGGGGCGCGAGCACCACCCGGTCCAGGCGCTCGGCACTCAGACCCTTGACGGGATAGCGATGAATCGCCGCGACGCGGATCGGCATGGATGGAGCCTCCCGTTCGACGCCCGGACTCTAGCCCGGCCAGCATCAGGGGTGAAGATGCGGCTCAATCATGGCGCGCACCGCCGATGCCGTCGATGAGCCGGTCCAGCGCAGCGACATCATCGAAGGCGGCGGCCACCGAGAGCACGGCGACGCGGGCGCGCCATTCGCCCGGCAGCCGTGCCGCATCCTTGGCCGTGGTGACGAGCAGCGCGTGCGCCGCCTCCGCTTCGGCCAGCAGTCGGCGCAGCTCGTCGGCGCGGTAGCGATGATGGTCGGCAAACGGGTGCCGCGCGGCGACATGCGCGCCAAGACCCGTGAGCGTGGCGAAGAACTTCGCCGGTCGGCCGATGCCGGCGAAGGCGCCGGCGTTTTCCGGCACGAGGCGCGCGCGCAGCACCGGCTTGACGCCGAGGAGCGGTGTCACTCCAGTGCGATCCTCGCCCATCAGCACCACCGCATCGGCCCGGGCGAGGCCCGATGGCAGCGGCTCACGCAACGGGCCCGCCGGCAGCACGCGGCCATTGCCGAGCCCATACTCGCCGTCGATGACGAGGAGCGAGAGGTTCTTGGCGAGCCTCGGATTCTGCAGCCCGTCGTCGAGCAGCAGCAGCTTGGCGCCGCTGGCGATGGCGGCCTTGGCGGCGGCGACGCGGTCGCGCGCGACCCAGCAGGGCGCCGCCTCGGCGAGGAGCAGCGGCTCGTCGCCCACTTGCGCCGCGTCGTGCCGGGTGCGATCGACGGCGACCGGACCGGCGAGGCTT
>DASVOY010000415.1:0-3130 GCA_036383115.1 Allostellaceae bacterium | reverse complement strand
GGATGTCCTGACACAGCTTGCCGAAATGGGTGAAATCCTTGGTCGCCTCGCCGGGCGGCAGCACGATGGTCTGATGGGCGATGCCGGAGCCGCCGAGGCGCGCGGCGAAGCGCTCGAGGTGCAGCTTCGCCACATGCGCATCGGTGACGATGACGGCGCGCTTGCTGCGGATCACCGGACGCAGGAGCGCGCCCGCCTCGCTCAGCAGGCCGCGTCCGACGACGATGTCGTAGCCGCGCGCGCCAAGCTCGACGCGCAGGCGCTGGGCCGGGCTCATGGCACGGCGCGTTCCGCGGCGCCCAGATGCGCGGCGAGCGCCGCCATCACCCGCTCGAGCGTCGCCTCGGGCGGGCCGTCGACGCTGTCCACGGTGATGTCGGCCTCGGCGTAGATCGGATAACGCTGCGCCATCAGGCCTTCAAGCACCTTGCGCGGGTCGCCGTTCTTGAGCAGCGGCCGGTTGTGACGCCGCTCGACCCGCGCCAGCATCAGCGCGATGTCGGCGCGCAGCCAGCTCGAGATGGCGCGCGCGCGGATGAGCGCGCGCGTCGACGGGTCCATGTAGGCGCCGCCGCCGGTCGCCAGCACCTGGAGCGGGTTGTCGAGCAGCCGGGCGATGACGCGGCGCTCGCCGTCGCGAAAGGCGGCCTCGCCGTGGCGCTGGAAGATATCTTCGATGGTGGTGCCCGCCGCTGCCTCGATCTCGCTGTCGGCATCGACGAAGGGCAGCCCCAGGCGTTGCGCCAACCGGCGGCCGATGCTGGTCTTGCCGGCTCCCATCAGGCCGACGAGCGCGATCGTCTTCGACACCCGGAGCGGGGGTGCCGCCGTCATTCCCGGCCGAGGCTCGGCCGCCGCGCCGTTGAAACGATCATGGTGCACCGATACACTGTCCAAAATAAGCCATGAACGCAGCCTAGCATATGGCGTGCATGGATCGTCAACCGGCCGGCACCTCCGCCGCGCCGCGGAAACCTTTCTGGAATAACGGAAAAATGTTCAAGGTCCTTCTGATTGCCACGGCCGCGCTGGTCGTGGTCGCCCTCGGCGGCGCAGTCTTCCTGATGTTCTGGGACATTCCCGCGCCGTCGGCCCGGGTCGAGCGGGTGATTCCGGATGCACGGTTCCCGAAATGAGCCGGTCCGCCGGCTAGGGCTGGCGGCGCTGCTGCTGCTCCTCGCCGCGGCGGCGCCGGGTCGGGCGCAGCCGGTCCCGCTGACGACGCCCGCGCCCGCGGCCGAGGCGGCGGTCCCGGAGAGCACACCCGACACGCCGGCCAACAAGGCCGGCGAGCCGCCGATCCAGGCCACGCCGCTCGCTCCCGTCGATCCCGCCTGGGTCGGCACGCTGGCCGACGCGGCGCACCCGCTGCCGCAGACCATGTGGCAGGGGACGCCGCGCGCTCTGGTCGCCGCTGCCCTCCCGCGGCTCGCCCCCACGACATCGCCGACCTTGCGAGATCTGGCGCGCCGTCTGCTCCTCAGCAATGCCGAGGCGCCGCAGGGGCCGGACATGCCCGACCGTCCGAACCTCGCCGCGCTACGCGTCGAGCGGCTCATGGCACTGGGCGAGGTCGACGGCGCGCTGGCGCTGCTCGACGCGCTGCCGATGAGCCTGCGCAACGATGATCTCGACCGCGACCGCGTCGAGCTCTATTTCGCCAAGAACGACGCCCAGACCGCCTGCCGCGAGGTGCACGACGGCGTCGGGCGGCACCAGGGCGTCTGGTGGGATCGCGCGCTCATCGCCTGCCAGGCGCTGGCCGGCGACCAAGCCAAGGCAGCGCTCGGCCTCGGCCTCCTGCACGAGCAGCAGGCGCCGGCCGATCCCGTCTTCGACGCGCTGATCCGCGCGCTGGGCGGCCGGCCCGCGAAGCTCGACAAGCTGCCGGAGCCGCGGCCGATGCTGATGACCCTGCTCGCGGCGGCGAAGCTGCCGCTGCCGGCGGATGCGGTGGCGGCGGCCGACCCGTCCAGCCTGCGCGGCTGGGCCGACAACGCCGCGGTGCCGCCGCTGCAGCGCCTCGCCGCGGCCGAGCGCGCCGCGTCGCTCGGCGCCATCCCCCCTGCCGCGCTTGCGGACCTCTATGCCAAGGTCGAGGTCAAGCCCGAGGAGCTGGGTGCGGCGATCAAACACGGCAAGGCGCCCGCGACCGCACGCGACCGTGCGGTGCTCTTCCATGTCGCGCGCACCGATCCGGCCCCCGGCGCGCGCGCCGGCGCGCTCCAGGCTCTGCTGGCGGACGCGAGGAAGCGCGGCGATTTCATCACCATGGCGCAGGTCGTGGCGCCAATCATCAGCGAGCTGACGCCAAGTCCGGAGATCGCGCGCTTCGCGCCCGACGCGGCGCGCGCGCTCTACGCCGCGGGCCGCGCGGATGCGGCGAAGCCCTGGCTCGACCAAATCGATCCGGCGACGGCGCCGCTGCTGCCGGCGCTGGCGCGCCTCGCCCCCGGCATCGGCGCGTGGGAAGCGGCGCTCGTCAACCCGTCCTCCCCGGAGGATTCGACACCGTTGACCGACGCGACCCATGAAGCGCAGCTGCCAAATGCCGCAGTGTGGATGGCGCAAGAGCGGGCGGCGGCGGCCAAGCGCGTCGGCGAGACGGTGCTGATGACATTGCTCATCGCCCGCGTCGGCGATCGCCTGAGTGCGGAGCCGATCGTGCTGAACCGTGCGATTGAAGGGCTCAAGGCGGTGGGGCTCGACGCGGAGGCGCGTGCCCTCGCCTTGGAGGCGGCGCTCGCCGCCGCGATCTGATGGGCGCGGCGCGGCGCGCCCGAGCCGGCCGCAAGCCCGCCGCGCCGGCACCTGTGTCGCGCCATGTGGAGGCGTTTCTCGAGATGCTCGCCGCCGAGCGCGGCGCGGCGGCATTGACGCTCATCGCCTATAAGACCGATCTCGCCGATCTCGCCACCGCCCTCGGCGACACCGCCATCGAGGCGGCGGCGACGGAAGATCTGCGCCATTATCTCGCGCGCCTCGCCAAGGCCAGGCTCGCGCCGCGCACGGCGGCGCGGCGGCTCTCGGCGCTGCGGCAGTTCTATCGGTTTCTGGTGCTCGAGGGCGTGCGCAAGGACGATCCGACGGCCGCGCTCGATACGCCGCGGCTCGGTCGGCCGCTGCCGAA
>DASVOY010000414.1:0-2341 GCA_036383115.1 Allostellaceae bacterium | reverse complement strand
CTACCTGCCCAACGGCAACCCCGTCGACAGCGACAAATTCCCTTACAAGCTCGCCTGGATGCAGCGACTGAAGGCGCATGCCCTAGGCCTGCTCGCGCAGGAGATTCCGTTCGTGCTCGCGGGCGACTACAACGTCGCGCCCACCGACGACGACGTCTACGATCCGGTGGCCTGGCGCGAGGATGCGCTGTGCCGGCCCGAATCGCGGGGCCGCTTCCGCGCGCTCCTCAATCTCGGGCTCGTCGACGCCTTCCGCGTCTTTCATGTCGAGCCGCACCGCTACACGTTCTGGGATTATCAGGCCGGGCGCTGGTATCGCGACGAAGGGCTGCGCATCGACCATCTGCTGCTCTCGCCGCACGCTGCAGACCGGCTGCGCGCCGCCGACATCGACAAAGGCCCGCGCGGCCAGGACAAGGCGTCGGACCACACGCCGGCATGGTGCGAACTTGGCCCGGCCTGACGAGCAACGCAAAAGCTATTGCGGCTCGGCTCGATAAAGGCATTTGCTATCGTCGTGTAAGGGGAGTGACCGACCATGAACAGGGCAACTCCGTTACGCCGGGCAGTACTCGCGGCGGCCGTCCTCGCTACCGTCTCGGGATGCGCCTTTCCCGGCCAAAACAGCTATTCCACCGCCGAGGTCGGGCGTCCGATACCGGTCGAGTTCGGCACCATCATTTCCGCGCGGCCGATCGAGGTGAAGGGGCAGCCGACCGGGCTGGGCGCGGCCGTCGGCGGTGCCGCGGGCGGCATCGGCGGCTCGACCCTCGGCCATGGCGCGGGGAGCGCCGGCGCAGCACTCGGCCTAGCCCTGGTCGGACTGGCGGCCGGTGCGGTCGCCGAGCAGGCGCTCATCGACCACTCGGGCGTCGAGTACACCGTGACCTTGCAGAGCGGACAGACCTATGTTGTCGCACAGAATCTCAATCCGGGGGATCGCATTCTCCAGCCCGGCGAACGCGTCATGGTGCAACAGGGCTATGGCTATATGCGGGTGTTGCCGGCCGACGCCATGCCGACGGACATCCAGCGTCCGGCGGGCATTGCCGTTCACTAGAGGTTAGAACTTCAGGCCGTAGCGCAGCCGCAGATTGTCGGTAGCCTCGGCGTTGAGCTTGAACTCCGGCGGGCGCGACTGATCAAGCGACAGCGACAGGCTGTGCCGCGTGCCGATGTGATAGCCGAGCTCGAGCGCGCCATGCACCAGAACCGACGGTCCCAAAGGGCGGCGCAGCGGATCGGCCGGGGCGCCGGCGTTGGGGTCGTAGGTGCCCGCGATGCCGAGGTTGCCGAACAGCGTTTCGCTGTCGAAGACGTTCCAAGTGACGCCAGCATAGCCGCGGTTGCCCCAGATCTTGTCGAGGCTCAGACCGAATTGCGCCCGCGGCGAGAACAGGAAGCGGAAGACGCCGGTATCCGGCGAGTTCAACGCAATCTCGAGATTGTCGCTGCCGGCCAGCGGCTGCAGGCCGCGACGTGTCGGATCCTCGAGCAGGAAGTTGAGGTGGAATTCCGGCAGCGGCGCCGCGCCGCGCACCAGTGCTCCGCTATTGGCGTTGAGCGGCGAGGCGGGGCCGCCGGCGAGGGCGTGCCCACTCAGGCCGACGAGCGCGGCGAGAGCCGAGACGGCAACGCGAAGCTTAACGCGTCTCCGCGGCATCGGGCGCTCGGCAAGCGAGCGGTCGACATGGGTGTGAACGGTCTGCATGGCACACGTCTTTATCCAGGCGATTACATGCCAGCTCGGGCTCATAAACAAGCAGTTTCAATGGTTAAATCCCATGGGATGACCCCTCTCGCCCAAAATTTCCTGCCACTGTGGCGTCCCGCCCACATCAGCCGAGCTCCCGCCGCCTTACCGTAAATTATCGGCTTTGCTCCTTCGTGCGCGGCGGATAGAGGTGCTCGCGCCCGTCGGGCGCCTCGACGGCCCAGGTGTCCGCACCCGCGCCCGGCGTTGCGTAGCAGGGCCCGACCGGGACCTTGCCATGGCCGCCCGGCAAATCGAGCACATAGGTCGGCTGGCACAGGCCGGAGAGCCGTCCGCGCAGGCTGCGCATCAGTGCGCGGCCCTTGGCGAGCGTGGGGCGAAAGGCGGCCGTGCCGCGCGCCAGGTCGGGGTGGTGCAGGTAATAGGGCTTGACCCGCATCGCTGCCAAGCCCCGGAACAGCGCCTCGAGCGTCGCGGCGTCGTCGTTGACCCCCTTGAGCAGCACGGACTGTCCGAGCAAGGGAATGCCGGCCCGCGCCAGCCTCAGGCATGCGGCACGCGCCGCCGGCGTCAGCTCCCGCGGATGGTTGGCGTGGACCGCGACATAGACGGCTTTCTCCGCGGCGA
>DASVOY010000413.1:0-3647 GCA_036383115.1 Allostellaceae bacterium | reverse complement strand
TGCAACCGCGAGGAGCAGGCGCATGAGGTGCACCTGCACAAGGGCAGCTACGCCGGCAAGCCGATGACCAAGCTCGACGCCGACCAGGTCGCGAAGCTGCAGCAGCGCGCGGCCCACGAACAATATTGAGAGGAACGCCATGCGCCATGGACGACGTCTCGCCGCTCGCCCGGGGGCCTTCGCCCTCGCGCTCCTGGTGATGCTGAGCCTCGCCGTCGGCAGCGGCGTCATCGGCGCGCGGTGGCTGGACGCGCCGGCGCTCGCGCAGCGCGCCGCGGACCAGCCCGAGGGCACGCCCGGCAAGTCCGACGAGTGGCGCCAGGTGCGCCAGGGCGTCCAGGGCAATGTGTCGATCCCCAACAAGCAGGCCGGCGTGCTTATCCAGTCCGAGGGCGAGAACTGGCGCGCGTTCCGTAACGGGCCGCTCTCCAGCGGCGGCGTCTGGGTGCTGCTCGGCATCATCGCCGTGCTCGCGCTCTTCTTCGCGGTGCGCGGCCGCATCAAGCTCGAATCCGGCTGGAGCGGCCTGGTGGTCGAGCGCTTCAACAGCATCGAGCGGCTCACCCATTGGATGACCGCCGTATCGTTCATCATCCTGGCGCTGTCCGGGCTCAACATGCTCTACGGCCGCTATGTGCTGCGGCCGGTCATCGGCGCCAGCGCCTTTTCATGGCTCACGGGGATCGGCAAGCTCGCGCATAATTATCTCGCCTTTGCCTTCATGCTCGGCCTCGTCATGATGTTCGTGCTGTGGGTGCGCGAGAACATCCCCAACCGCTTTGACTGGCAGTGGCTCAAGCGGGGCGGCGGCTTCTTCAGCAAGCACGACCACCCGCCCGCCGAGAAATTCAATGCCGGGCAGAAGCTCATCTTCTGGCTGGTGATCCTGGGCGGGCTGTCGGCGAGTCTCTCCGGCCTGGCGCTGCTCTTCCCGTTCACCTTCACCTGGTTCGCCCATACCTTCGCGTTCCTCAACATCTTCGGCGCGCATCTGCCGAGCGACCTGACGCCGCTGCAGGATACGCAGCTGTCGCAGGTCTGGCACGCCATCGTCGGGCTGCTGCTGATCGCGCTCATCATCGGCCACATCTATATCGGCACGATCGGCATGGAAGGCGCCTTCGACGCCATGGGCACCGGCAAGGTCGACCTCAACTGGGCGCAGGAGCATCACCGGCTCTGGGTCGAGGAGACGCGGCAGCGGTCGGGCGCGCCCGGCAGCGACGATTGAGGGCGGGATGACAGGCACCATGCGACATACCTCCGCTGTAGCCGCACTTCTTCTCCTGAGCTCGTGGCTCGCCGCGGCGAGCGCCGCCGAGCCGCTCACGGCCGACAAGGTGTCGGCGGAGATCGCCGAGCGGTATCACGTCACCGTGCTGCGCGTGACGCCGAAGAAAGTCGATGACCGCGCCGCCTTCGACGTGGTGGTCATGAATCCCGGCGGCGACGATAACGGTGCGTTCCAGGTCAGCACCCTCGTGGTCGACGCCGCGACGGGTGCGCTCCTACCGCAATTCGCGCACCGCCCCGCCGGCTACGCCCTGCCGCAGCCGAGCGACCGCAGCCCACCCGCCAACGACAGCGGCCCGGCCATCCGCTTCATGACCGAGCGCGAATACCGCCAGCGCTGACGCGGGTTGGATGAAGCGCCCCCTCAGCGCCTTTTTCCTTCTTGTCATTTTCCTCCCCGCCTTGCCGGTGAGCGCCGCACTCCTCGGCCATGGCGGGCCAGTGAAAGGCATCGCCGTCAGCGGCGACGGCACGCGCGCTCTCACCGCGGGCTTCGACTACAGCGTCATCCTCTGGGACCTCGCCACGCAGCAGCCGCTGGAGCGGCTCATCGGCCATGAGGCCGCCGTCAACGCCGTCGCCTTCCTGCCCGATGGCGCCCGCGCCGTCTCGGCGAGCGATGACGGTACCCTCGCGCTCTGGCGGCTCGGCACGGCGACGCTCGCCGCGCGCTGGCACGGCCACCGCGGCAAGGTCGCGGCGCTCGCAGTCTCGCCCGACGGCAAGACGGTGGCCTCGGCGGGCTGGGATCATGAAGTGAGGCTCTGGGACGTCGAGAGCGGCGCCAGCCGCGCGCTCGACGGCCATGCCGCCAATGTCAACGCCGTCGCTTTCGCGCCCGATGGCGCGATCCTCGCCAGTGGCGATTACGACGGGCGCATCCTGCTGTGGCGGGTCGCCGATGGCGGCCTCGCGGCGACGCTCCCGGGCGACGGCTTCCCGATCAACGCGCTCGCCTTCGCACCCGACGGACGCCTCGTCTCGGCCGCCGCCGACAAGACCGTGCGCCTCTGGGACGTAGGCAGCCGCCGCGAGATGCTGCGCTACGAGGGCCACGACGATCCGGTCGTGGCGCTGGCGGTGGCGCGGGACGGCGCACTAGCGGCATCGGCCACGTCGCGCGGTGCGGTCGATCTCTGGCAGCTCGCCGACGGGCGGCTGCGCCGCAGCCTCTATGCCGCGCGCGGGCCGGTCTGGGCGCTGGCCTTCGCCGCCGACGGCAAGACGCTGCTGTCGAGCGGCTCGGACGGCATCGTGCGGCTGTGGGACACGAGCGACGGGCACGAGCTGTCCGGCACGGTGCCACCGGTGTCGGTGCCGGCCGAAGCCGAGGATCGCGGCGCGCGGCTCTTCCGCAAATGCCGCGCCTGTCACGCCTTGAGCCGGGACGGCGAGAGCAAGGCCGGGCCGACGCTTCAGGGACTGTTCGGGCGCCACGCCGGCACGGTCGCCGGCTATGCCTACTCGCCCGCGCTCAGCGCCAGCGGACTGGTGTGGAACGAGCAGACCGTCGACCGCCTCTTTGCCGAAGGGCCGGAGGTGGTGGCGCCCGGATCCAAGATGCCGCTGCAGAAGATGCCCGACGCCAGGGACCGGGCCGATCTCATCGAGTTCCTGAAGCGCGCGACCGCGCCGTGAGACCGGCTGGCACAAGAGAACCGGCTCATGCTAGATAAGGCGAAACCGCGCCGCACGAGGAGGTGCACATGAGGGCATTCGTGGCGGGGTGCGCCGTTGCGCTCGGCATCGCCGTGATCGCGGCGATCGTGTCGGAAACCATCGATTTCCGCGCGAGCGACGTCTACCAGTCGCATCGGGGCAGCGTCCGGCTCTCCGCCCAATAGCCGCTCATTGGCGATGCCGTGCCATGCGATCTGATCGGGGGTGAGCCGATTGCGCGCATGCTAGCTTGGCGACGAGGAGCGCTCGGGCCATGACCAAGATCGATTTCCCCGTCCAGGATGTCGCCGCGCCGCAGGGGCACAGCGTGCCGACGAGCGAAGGCGAGCTCTGGGAGCTGCTGCGCGCCGATGCCGCCCACGCGGCGGAGAGCGAAGCGATGCTGCGCGGCTTCCTCGACCTCGCGGTGCTGCGCCATGCGGGCTTCGCCTCGGCGCTGGCCGTGCTCCTGGCCGGCAAGCTGGCGGAGCGCTTCATGCCGGCGGAGCGGCTCGAGGACCTCGCGCGGGGCGCGATGGCCGATGGGCCCGGCATCATCGCTGCGGCGATCGCCGACCTCGTCGCCATCCGCTCGCGCGATCCGGCGGCGGACAGCTATCTCACGCCTTTCCTTTATTACAAGGGCTTCCACGCGCTCGAATGGCATCGCGTCGGCCATTGGCTGTGGCGCGGCG
>DASVOY010000412.1:0-6386 GCA_036383115.1 Allostellaceae bacterium | reverse complement strand
ATCGGCGCCAGCCTCCTGGTCATCGGGTTCGGCATCTTCCGGTTCGTCAACCGGCGCCATCCGCGGGTGCTGGCGCGGATACGCCCGACGCAACTGGGGCTCTGGTCCTTCGCCGTGGCGATCGCTCACGGCGCAGGTTTGATGCTCGTGCCAATCTATCTTGGGCTCTGCCGGGCCGCCGAGCTCGACAGAGGCCACGAGGCGGCGGGCGCCCTCATCGACGCCAATCTCGGAATGGCCGTCCTGGTCTCCGTCGTCCACTCTGTCGCGATGATAGCAGCCGGCGGATTCTTGGCGTGGCTGGTCTACCGCTACCTGGGTCTCAAGTTCGTGTCGCGGAGCTGGTTCAATCTGGATGCGACGTGGGCCTTCAGCCTGATATTGGTGGGCGCTCTCTCGCTTGCGATCAGCCTGGCGAGCCGTCACTGAGCCGCGTCGCGGTCATTCGGACTCCATAGCGATGCAAGCGTTTCCAACGCCCAATCGCCAATGCCGACCACAGTCAAGGATGCCTCAGGGTGAAAGCCCGGCCCGTCGCCGAGCGGGCCCCTTGATCTGCCGCCGGCGGGGCGTGGGACGGTCGCGAATCCGCAGCGTGGTGAATAAGAACGGCTAGTGATGCGAGCGATGCAGGATCGTGCCGCCGAGGCCGGTGTCGTAGGCGAGGCCGGCCGCGGTCAGGACGGCGGCGGTCGGGAACATCGATTTGATCAGCCCCTTGCGCTCAAGCGCGAGCCAGGCGGCGGGGTTGGCGAGGCCGGTGGCGTCGCGCGAGGCCACCACCGCCTCGCCGAGATGGAAATGGTCGCCATGCGGCTGCGGCAGGTTGGTGACCAGCACCGCGCCCGACTCCTCCGCCGGCCGTCCATGGCCGGGCAGCCGTGCCAGCTCCTGCAGCAGGGTCAGCGTCTTGAGCTGCAGGGCGTTGAGGTTGAGCGGGTTCTTCTTGGGCATCGGCGCGCTCGCTGGGGTTGCGGCGCCTGATAAAGCCCATCGGCGGCCCCCCGTCAAACCGGCGAGAACGTTCGCCCCGCCCCGCCGTTAGCTTCGCGAGCGATCGGAGCCCTCGCGGAAAGCCTGAATGAGCGAAAGTACCTGGCCGGAAGTCCCATCCCGCCCGGCCGACGATGCTGCGGTCGAGCCGGAGGTATCGCGCGTCGAGCCGCCGCCGTTGCCGCGCGACGTTCGCTCGGTGGCGCTTACCGGCATCTTCGTCCTGCTGATCTTCTACACGCTTCATTTCACGTCGGAGATCGCGATCCCGCTCGTCTTCGCGCTGCTGCTCAAGCTGCTGCTGCAGCCGGGCGTGCGGGCTCTCGGCAGGCTCAGGATACCGCAGCCGCTCGCCGCCCTGGCGATGATCGTCATGGTGTTTGCCACGCTCGGGGCCGGCGGCTACCTGCTGGCGGGACCGGCGAAGGCCTGGCTGGAGCGGGCGCCGGAGAGCCTGCCCCGCCTCGAGCAGCATCTGCGCGTGTTCAAGCAGCCGATCCAGCAGGTGCAGGAAGCGACGAAGGAGGTCGAGAAGCTGACGCAGCCGCAGGCCCCAGGCGAGGCCGCGCCCGTCGCCGTCAAGGGACCCGGCCTCACCGACTATCTCTTCACCGGGACGCGCAGCCTCCTGTCCGGGCTCGGCATCACCGTGCTGATGCTGTTCTTCCTGCTCACCTCGGGCGAGGTCTTCATGCGCCGGCTGGTGGAGATCCTGCCGAACTTCCGCGACAAGAAGCGCGCGGTCGAGATGTCGCACGACGTCGAGGAGAACATATCGGCCTACCTCGTCACCATCAGCATCATGAACGCGCTGGTCGGCCTCGCCACCGGTCTGGCCATGTGGGCGATCGGCATCCCCGACCCCGTGCTATGGGGCACCCTCGCCTTCGTGCTCAACTATGTGCTGATCCTGGGGCCCCTGACCGGCATCGCGCTGTTCTTCCTTGTCGGCCTGATGAGCTTCGACACGCTGTTTCAGGCTCTGCTGCCGCCGGCGGCCTATCTCACGGTCCATATCATCGAGGGCGAGTGGGTGACGCCGATGCTGGTGGCGCGGCGCTTCACGCTCAACCCCGTGCTGGTGATCGGCTCGCTCATCTTCTGGGACTGGATGTGGGGCATTCCCGGCGCGCTGCTCGCCGTGCCGATGCTCGCCGTCTTCAAGCTCGTCTGCGACCGCGTGCGACCGCTTGCCGCGATCGGCCACTTCATGGAAGGCTAGCTGGGGCGTATACCGATACACGGGGGGAAGGCGCCGACATCGGCGGGATCGGGTTTCCTGCCGGTCGACAGTCGCGCGAGCTCGCAATTGCCGATATCTCGGTTCACAAGGTCCCGGTCGAACGCGGCCGATCGCCGGGTTGTCGTCCATGACGGCGCGGGCGCAATGCGTCCGGCGCACCGACGCATGTTCCGCGCCCGCCGCCCTGCCGCGATCCTGGTGGCGGTTGGCGTGGCCCTCGGCGCCGCGCTGCCGTGTCGTGCAGGTCCCGTGGACGACGCCTATATCGCCGGCTACGCGGCAGCGATCCTCGAGCGCGACTTCAAGGTGAGCTCGGCGGCCGTCGAGGTCCGCGACGGCGTGGTGACGCTTCGCGAAGGGGCTCTGCCGGCGGCGCTCCGCTCGGACGCGATTGCCGCGCTGTCGCGAATCCGGGGCGTCCGGCGGGTCGAGCTCGCCGTCGCGCGGCGCGAACCGAGCGTCGGAGAAGGCGCTCCGCCCGCGCCGACGCGCGACCTTGCCGCTCCTGAACCGGCCGCGGCGCCGGCAAACGCCGGATTGAGCTTTCTGCCAGGCCGCCAGCTGTTCGATCCGCTGACCGCCGATCCACGGTGGCCGCATTTCGCGGCGAGCTTTCAGCACATCAACGGGTCGCCCGAAGTCGAAAGCGCCACCACCGTCAGCGCGGGCGAGATCATCCCGCTTCTCGAAACCCCTGCTCCTGGCGGCGGGCGATGGCAGATCGGGATACTCGGCGCGGTGTTCGCGCTGTTCGATCGCGCCAGCGTGTCGAAGGATCTGATCAACAACGATTACTTCATCGGCGTGCCGGTCAGCTGGCGAAACGGCCCATGGTCGGCTCTGGCGCGGTACTACCACCAGAGTTCGCATCTCGGCGACGAGTTCTTGCTGCGCGGCACGGGCGTGCGCCGCGTGAACCTCTCCTTCGAGGTTGCCGATCTTCTCTTGTCGCTCGATGTCGACGACCGGTTCCGCGTCTATGGGGGCGGCGGCATCATCGTGCGCAGCGAGCCGAAACTCGGCAAGCTTCTGGCCGAGGCGGGCGGCGAGTATGTCGGCAGCCGGCCCTTCTTCTACGGGCTGCTGCGCCCGGTCGCGGCCATCGATTTGCAGACCCGCGAGTATCAGGACTGGACGGCGGATCTGTCGATGCGCGCCGGTGTCCAGATCGACAGCCCGTTCGCCATCGGGCGCAAGCTCCAGTTGCTGGTCGAGTACTACCGGGGCAAGTCACCTTACGGCCAGTTTTTCGACGAGAACATCGAGAGCATCGGCGTCGGCGCGCACTTTCACTTCTGAGCGGCGCGGATCAGGCGCCAGGCGGCCCGATTCGCCGCGATCGGAGGGAATCGCCTCCTGCCCCGACGGTTCCTCGAAGAGCGGCGCGCACGCCCTCGGCAGGCCACCTCCGCAGCATCGCGATCGACCTCACGACAGCGCCTGGAGCAGCGCTCCGGCGTCCTTTACGTCGGGCGTATCGAAACCTTCGGTGAACCATCCATGGATCGGGGCCAGCAGAGCACGAGCGTCGTCAGACTTGCCTTGCTCCCGCCACAGACGCGCGAGGCTGGTGGCGGAGCGGAGCTCCAGGAGCTTGGCTCCTTGCTGCTGCGCAACGGCGATCGCCGCGCAGAATTCCGTTTCGGCCCGTGCCAGATCCGGCCGAGGTGACGCCAACAGGATGTCGCCGGTAACTCGATGGATCTCCGCATCGATCCAGCGTTCGTCGCCGGCGTCGCTTGCCCGCGACGCTTCCGCCAGCACCGCCAACGCTTCCTCGCCGTCGCCGGCTCTCGCCTGCGCCACCGCGAGCGTCACCAGATACAGCGGCGCGGCCAGGCGCGCTCCCAGGCCGCCGTACCGCGCCCATCCCCGGCGCATGAAATCGATGCCCTCGTCCTCCCGACGCGCATCGACCCGGCTCCACCCGCAATAGATCTCAGCCAGGGCCCGCCACAGCTCGAGACCGTGCTCGTTGGCAAACCGCATCACCACGCCCGCATGCTCTGCCAAGGCGTTCACGTTTCTGCCGATGAGCTGGACACGCGTCGCAATGCTATGCGCGAAGCATAGCGTGGTCGGGTGACTAAGTTCGCCGGCCTCCTGCAGCGAACGCTCGGTGGAATGCCGGGCCGCGTCAGGGTAACCGAGAAGCATCAGGTCGAGGCTCAGATACGCCAGGGCCAATACCCGCCCCGACTGACCGTAAAGGAACGTCCGATCCGCTTCTCCTGCGCCATCGATCGCGAGGGCATGCATGAACTCGGCACGCGCGGACGCCAATGCACCGAGATGAAGCAAGGCGCAGCCGCGGCCGGCGTGTCCCATCTCGCGACCGCCCGCATCGCCCATGCGCTCGGAAAGCTGAAGGAGCTCCTCCGCGGTGAGACGTGCCGAATTTTGATCGCCGCCGACGAAACGTCTGAAGAACTGACTCCAAACGACCGGAAGAAGTTGCGACGTTTCGCCCACCCGCTCGCACAGCTCGCGCGCGCGATCGAAGGCCCTGCCGGTTTCCGGCGCGGTGTAGCTGCGCGTGCCGACCAAAGCCGCCCCCAGCGCGATTTGGAGGTCAAGCTCCTGCCGCTGCCGCTCGCGCGTCTCGGGCAGGGCGGAGAGCAATGCCACGCCCTTCTGGAGTTGTCTCACCGCCTCGGCAACGGCACCGCGCGCCATCATCTGCCGTGCGGCTCTGAGCCAAAGGCCGATCGCCCTCTGCGGCGATCCCGCACGTGCCAAATGCTGCGCCAGCAGCTCCGGTTGCGTCTCCACCGTCACGGGAAAGCGCGTTTCCAGGATCTCGGCGATGCGCGCATGCAGCGCCTGGCGCTTGCCGCGCAGCAGCGTGTCGTAAGCCGCGTCCTGAACCAGCGCGTGCTTGAAGGTGTAGGTCGCCGGTCGCCCTGCGTCGTCTCGGATGACGAGTCCTGCCGCGACGAGCTCGTTCAGCGCGGCATCCACCTCGCTCTCAGGCCACTGCGCCACCGCCCTGATCAGATCGTCGGTGAACTCGCGCCCGATGGCGGCGGCGGTCTGCGCCAATTCGCGGACGGGAGCCAACCGGTCGAGCCGCGCCACGAGCGATGCATGCAGCGTCGTCGGGATCGCAAACGGCGCCAGCGGCCCGGTAAGCGCATAATGGCCCTGCCGCTCTTGCAGCAGTCCGGTTTCCAGCACCGTTTTCGTCAGCTCCTCCACGAACAGAGGCACGCCATCGGTGCGCGCCAAGATCTGCTCCAGCACTTCTTCCGGGAGCGCCTTGCCGGCCACGCTTACCGCCAGGGCCGCGGCTTCACGCCGATCCAGGCGCGTCAATGAAAGCATCATGGCATGCGCGTACCCGGCCCACGGCGCCGTGAAAGTCGGCCGTGCCGTGATGATCAGCAGCAACGGCAGATGCTGCGCCCGCTCGGTCACGAGCGCCAGCAGCTCCAGCGATGTCGGGTCGATCCAATGCACATCCTCGAAGACCATCAGCATCGGCCGCGATGCGGCCAGATCCTCCAGCTGCGCCAGCAGCGCCGCCAACGTCTTCTTTCTGCGCGCTTGCGGGCCCGTCTCCCGGAGAGAGTGGCGGGTGTCGGTCGGCGGCGACACCAGAGCGACGAGCCGCGCCACATGCTCCTTCGGCAGCGACGAGCGAGCGAGCGAGGCTTCCAGCTTCCTCAGCTTCACCTCTGGGGTGTCCTCGTGCGCAATGCCGGCCGCCCGCTCGATCTGGGCGACGACCGGATAAAGCGCGCTGTCCTGGTGGTGCGGCGAGCAGAAATAACGCAAGCAAGCGTGCGGCTCGGCCTCGATCCTCTCTCTCATGACCGCTGCGATTCGCGACTTGCCGATGCCCGGCTCCCCCGACAGCAGCACGACCTTGCCTTCGCCCGCCTTGGCCTGCTGCCAGCGCCGCAGCAGCAGCTCGATCTCCTCCTGACGACCCATGACCGGCTTGAGGTGCTCTCCGTGCATCGCCTCGAACCGGCTCTCGACGGCGCTCGGCCGAAGCACCTGATAGGCGCGCACCGGCTCGGCAAGTCCTTTCACGCGCACGCCGCCAAGATCGCGATATTCGAATAGATCGCCCAGGAGCCGCCGTGTGTTGGGGCCGATGACGACGGTGTCGGGCTCGGCGAGGGCCTGCAGGCGCGCGGCGAGG
>DASVOY010000411.1:0-1558 GCA_036383115.1 Allostellaceae bacterium | reverse complement strand
CGGCGAGGCCAATGTGTCGCTGGCACAGATCGCCGATCGGCTCGGCATCAGCGAAGGCAATCTCTGGTACCACTTCCGCACCAAGCGCGACTTGATCGCCGCGCTCTTCGCCGAGCTCGAGGCGCGCATCGAGCATAACCTGTCGCGACCGCCGGCGGAGTCGGGCGGTCAGCTTGCCGCTTTCAGCGACTATGCGAAGCGGAGCTTCCGCGACATGTGGGACTATCGCTTCCTCTACCGGCACCGCTTCGATCTGGCGGCGGAAGGCGCGCTCGCTGCGCGTCTCGTCGCCTTGACCGAGCGCGGTCACCGCCACATCGAGCGCATCCTCGCCGAAATGGTGCGGCGCAAGCTGCTGCGCGCGACACCGGGCGAGATCGCCGAGCTTGCGGCCAATGCCTGGATCATCTCACGCCATTGGCTCGACTACCTGCAGGAGCGGCACGGCCTCACCGATATCTCAGAGGCTGATCTCCAAGCGGGGGTGAAGCAGCTTTTCGCATTGTACCGGCCGCACCTCACCGAGGCCGCCTCCTCCGCCGACACGGCGAAGCGCAGCGCCGCCCGCGCCTGACGTCTCGCGCGCTGGCGCAGCATTGATCCAGATCAATCCGCGAGCCGCGGGCGTCAGGTAAATTTACCATGTTTCGTTCTGGAGCCCCGCCATGCCGCGGCCAAGCCAATCGACTCCGCAACAGCAGGAGATTCGGCGCCTCTATCGGATATTGTCGCATCGGCTCTTCCGGCGGATGCTTCGCCGCCAGGGCATCGATCTGACGGAAAGCTGGTGGCGCCACTTCGACGCGATGATCTTCCGCGCCTTGCATCGCTGCGCAGCATGTTCCGGGAGGGACGCCTGCCGCGCATGGCTTGCGGGGAATCATCCGGGCGAAAGCTGTCCGAGCTTCTGTCCGAACGGTGAGGTGATCGAGGCATGCCGCATTCTCGATCCGCGCGCAGTGCCGCCCCGTTTGGAAGAGATCGAGATCGCCGGCCGGCGCGAGCCGCCGATCGCCGAGGTGCTCGCCGATCCGATCATCCGGCAACTGATGGATGCCGACCGGGCCGAAGGCGATACGGGTCGCGTGGCGCAGACCGGCCGCCGCTGAGCGGCACCGACGCTGCGCCATGGCGGTCGTCTCGCGCCAGGCTCTTTATGCGGATGCCGCGGCACCCTAGGATCATGGGCCATCGATCGGCGGGGCAGGGCCATGGGCGTCACCATCTATCACAATCCGCGCTGCAATACGTCGCGTCGGACGCTGGCGCTGCTCGAAGAGCGCGGCATCAAGCCGCGCGTCGTCGAGTATCTAAAGACCCCGCCGGACGAGGCTGAATTGAAGTGCCTCTTGAAGCTGCTCGGCATGGCGCCCCGCCAGCTCCTGCGCAAGAAGGAGGCGGCCGAGGCGGGGCTCGACAAGCCCGGCCTCCGCGACGAGCAGATCATTGCCGGCATGGCGAAGCACCCGATCGTCATCGAGCGGCCGATCGTCGTCAACGGCGACCGCGCCGCCCTCGGCCGCCCGCCTGAGGCGGTGCTCAAGATCCTCTAGCCACC
>DASVOY010000410.1:0-1685 GCA_036383115.1 Allostellaceae bacterium | reverse complement strand
CTCGCAGAGTGCCTCGGCGCGCGAGTACGCCTCCAGGGCTTCCGGTGCGCCGAATCCGCGTGCCGCCATGAAGACGACGCCGAGCCCGATGCGCAGCTCCACTTCGGTTCTGGTGCGCGCGGTCTCGTCCGCGATCGCCGCGACGGCCTCCAGCGCGCGGCGAAGATGCTCGATCGCTTCCGCGTTGGCGCTGCGGCGCAATGCCTTTGCGGCCGCGCGCTGATGATGCGGGATTGCGCGCACCGGCTCGTGTGCACGCTCGAAATGGTCGGCGAGCTCCGCCGCGATCACCTCGAGGGCGCCGGCCCAGGCCGCTTCGAGGCGGCGGCCGACCCGCGAGTGGCCTTGTGCACGGCGTGTCGCGGGCAGGCGGTCGTACAAGACCTCGCGGTAGAGATCGTGCCGGAATGCATAGAGCTCCGCGGGCGTGCCGTCCGGCCACGCGCTCAATCCGGTCTTCACGAGAAAAACGCCCTGACGCGCCAGTGCGGCGCAGGCGATCTCGACCCTCTCGACGTCGCTCTGAAGTGCGGCCGCCACCGCCGGGGTGGCAAATTCGCGGCGGGTGACGCTCGCACCGGTCAAGAGATCGCGGTCGCTCTGCTCCAGCTCGTCGATCTGGCGGTCGATGAAGCGGCGCACGTCCGGCGGGATCGATGCGAGCGCGCCGACCGTGCGGTGCGACGCGTCCGCCTGGGCGAGGGCGTTGACGATGCTGGTCATGAACAGCGGATTGCCGCCCGTGCGTTCAAGGAGTAGCGGTGCGAAATCCTGCGAGCGCGCGGTCTCGCCGTCGCCGAGGCGGGCGGCCACATAGGTTTCGACCGCCTCGAGATCGAGCGGCGCAAGCGCGATCTCTCTGCAACGGCCGTGAATTGCGAGCTCCGCCAGGGCTCCGGCGAGGCCGAGGCGCGCCGCCGCGGCATCGGCCGGGCGGAACGTCGCCACGACGATGAGACGCGCCGGCTCGGGACGGCGTGCCATGTGCACGAGCCAGTCGAGCGTCGAGGCGTCGCTCCAGTGGATATCTTCCAGCTTGAGCAGCATGGGGGCATCGGATGCGAGGGCCTCGATCGCAAGCGTCAACTCGCGCAGCATGCGTTCGCGGGTCGGGCGCCCACGCCCTTCGAGCGCGGCGCGTTCCGCGCGCGTCCAGAGCGCCGGCATCTGCGCGAGCCAGCTCGGCGCCTGCGCCGCCAGGATGGTCTTCACGGCTGCCCCGTCTGCCGCGCCTGCGAGCCGCGTCAGCGCC
This sequence comes from Allostellaceae bacterium, assembly GCA_036383115.1. Lineage (GTDB taxonomy): Bacteria > Pseudomonadota > Alphaproteobacteria > ATCC43930 > CGMCC-115725 > DAHUYF01. The sequence continues at coordinate 433 of DASVOY010000410.1, read as the reverse complement.
TCGATCAGCGGCAGATAAGGCTCGCCGAAGCCATGATGATCGAGGCATTGGCCTTGAGCGATGCGCGCCACGTTCCCGGTGCGAAGCTGGTCCAGAAAGGTGTCGATGAGCGCGCTCTTGCCGATGCCCGGCTCGCCGCTCACGAAAACCACCTGCCGCCGGCCCGACCGCGCGTCGTCGAACGCGCGTGCGAGCGCCGCAAGCTCGGCGGCACGGCCGGCCAGCCGGGATGGATCGGGCGGCGCCATGCGCAAGGCGGGGCTGTCGGCGGCGGCCGCCTTGGTCGGGAGCATCAGGCGGTAGCCACGGCGATGGCGCGTCTCGATGTAGCGCGGCTGGCGGGCATCGTCGCCGAGCGCGCCGCGCAGCTCCTGGATGCATGAGGTGAGGGCGTCGTCGCCGACCGCCCGGCCGCCCCAGACCCGGTCGAACA
>DASVOY010000409.1:0-5044 GCA_036383115.1 Allostellaceae bacterium | reverse complement strand
AGGGATTGCCGTCGCGCCACGGCGTGCCCGTGACGCGCGCCGAGCCGAGCACGTCCGCGAGCGTACGCACCCGGTCCATATGACCGCCGAGCGCGGCGTAATCCTCGAGCCGCAGGGTGAACTCGATCGGTCCGACCAGCGCCGGCGTCGGCACGTAGCCGAACGCGTTCTCCGGCATCAAGGTCACGTCGACCATGTACGTGATGCCGCCGCCCGGCCAGACATAGACCGGCGCGCCGCCGCAGGTGACGCGCGTCAGCGCGTCGCGCACCGAGCGGGTCAGGCGCACGGGGTTCTCGGTCACGCCCGCCCGCAGGCTGCCGCCCGCGCCGGCCATGAACAGCACCGAGGCGAGCGCCGACTCGCAATTCTCGCCGATGCGCTCGACGACCTTGCGCACGGGTTCCGGCATCGGTGCCTTCTCGGGGCGGAGCTTGTCGTCGAGGACGAAATATTCCGCATCCTCTCCTGTGGTCGAGACCATGAGGAGGCGCATGCCGGGATGCGCCGCCTTCGCGTCGATGCTCTCGATGATCCCGAGCGGATCGGAGATGTCGGTGCCGCCCCAGCCGCGCCCGGGCGACGCGACCTGGAAATAGCGTCCCGGCGTGGATTTGCGGCCGCGCACGCGGATGCCTGCGGGCTCCATGCCGAGGAAGCGCCCGGCCTGATGCTCGGTGAGCACGCCGGTGATGTGGTCGTCGACGACGATGACCTCGTCGACATGGCCGAACCATTGCTTGGCGAACATGCCGATCGTGGCCGAGCCGCAGCCGACGCGCATGCGCTCTTCCTGCACGCCGTCGATGACCGGCGCGTGGCCGGCGCGGATGGTGAGGCGCGCGCCGCCGTCGACGGCGAGCTCGACCGCCTGCTTGTTGCACAGGGCGAGGAGCGTGTCGCAGGTGACGACGCCCTCCTTCTTGCTGCCGCCGGTGAGATGGCGCACGCCGCCCAAGGCCAGCATCTGCGAGCCGTACTCGGCGGTGGTGACGTGGCCGACCTGCTCGCCCTCGGCCCGCACCGCCGCCTGCTCCGGGCCGACATAGCGGTCGGTGTCGATCTTCACCTTGACACCGCAATAGCTGAAGATGCCCTCGGTCACCACCGTCACGACATCGACGCCGCGATATTGGCTCGAGACGATGAAGGGGGCGGGCTTGTAGTCGGGATAAGTGGTGCCCGAGCCGATGCCGGTGACGAAGGTCGGCGCGCCCGCGACGAGCGAGCCGTCCCATTCGGGGCTGCTGAGGAACGGCACCACCGCGCCCTGCTCGTCGATCACGCGCTGCGCCAGCACCATCGGGTCGGTGCGGGTCAGCACGCCCGCGACATTGGCATAGCGGTCGCAGGCGCCGGACTTCCCGGGCCGGATGCGGCACAGCACCGGGCAGGCATCGCAGACCACGACATCATCGTCGCGCGGCTTGGCGCCGCCGTTTGCCTCAGACATGGCGCTCGCCCTTTCCCGCGGCGATCAGCGCGGCGCGCACGCGGTCGGGCGTCGCCGGCACGTGGCGCAGCCGCACGCCGGCCGCGTCATGGATGGCGTTGAGGATCGCCGGCGCGGTCGGCACCAGCGCCGGCTCGCCGATGCCCTTGGCGCCGTAGGGGCCGAGCGGCTCGCCGTCCTCGATGAGGAGGCATTCGATCTCCGGCACGTCGCCGATCGTCGGAATGAGGTAGTCGTGCAGGTTCTCGGTGCGGCCGGGGATGTATTCCTCCATCAGCGCCAGGCCTATGCCCTGCGCCACGCCGCCATGGATCTGCCCCTCGACCTGCGTCGGATTGATCGCCTTGCCCACGTCATGCGCGGCGACGATACGGAGGACCTTCACCGTGCCGAGGCCGAGATCGACCTCGACGATCGCGAGCTGCGCGGCGAAGGCGTAGGTCGCGTAAGGCACGCCCTGGCCGTCGGCATCGAGCGGCGTGGTCGGCGGGTCGAAGGTGCCGGTGCCGGTGAGCACGTCGCCGGTCTCGTTCGACACCGGCAGGCCGGAGAGATCGAGCCGGTGGAGTGCGCCATCGCGATGCACGGCGATGCCATCCTGGCCAAACTCGATCCGCGCCCCGTCGCCAGCGCCGGCGAGTGCCGCGATCTGGCGGCGCAGATCCTCGGCGGCGCGCTTCGCGGCGCCGCCGGAGACGAAGGTCTGGCGCGAGGCCGAGGTCTTGCCGGCATCGGCGGTGCGGTCGGTGTCGCCGCTCACCAGCCGCAGCGCCGCGACCGGCGCGCCCAGCGCATCGGCGCAGATCTGCATGAGGATGGTGTTCGAGCCCTGGCCGATATCGACCGCGCCGCTGTAGAGCGTCACCGCGCCGTCGCGGCCAAGCCCGACGCGCATGGTCGAGGGGTTCGACATCGAGGTGTTGCCGATGCCGTACCACATGGCGGCAATGCCGACGCCGCGCCGGCATGGCCCGGCTGCCGGTTTCGCGTTGAAGTCCTGGACAGCGGCACGCACCGCGTGCCAATGCGGGCGCAGCGCTTCGAGGCAGGAAACGAGACCGACGCTCGCCGCCAGCACCTGTCCCGTCGCCGTCGGCAAGCCTGGGCGCAGCGCGTTGCGCAAGCGGAACTCGAGCGGGTCGAGGCCGAGCTTCGCGGCAAGCTCGTCCATCAGCGTCTCGGTTGCGACGGCGGTCTGCGGCACGCCGAAGCCGCGGAAGGCGCCCGCCGGCATCTCGTTGGTGTAGATCGCGCGCGCGACGGCGCTGACATTCGGCACCAGGTAGGGCCCGCTCGCATGCACCGGCACGCGGTTGGCCACGGTCGGGCCCCAGGAGGCGTAGGCGCCGGTGTTGAAGTCGGCGCGGAAATCGACCGCCGTCAATCGGCCGTCGGCATCGGCGGCGAGCCGCGCGCGAATCTCGGCGGGATGGCGCTTGGTGGTCGAAGCCATCGATTCCGGCCGCGTGTAGACGCAGCGCACGGGGCGGCGCAGCAGCCATGCGGCGGTGGCGATCAGCGGCTGCAGCGAGAGGTCGAGCTTGCCGCCGAAGCCGCCACCCACCGCCGTCGGCACCACGCGCACCTGGTCGGGGCGAAGCCCGAGGATCAGCGCGATCTCGTCGCGGTCCATGTAGGGCGTCTGGGTGCAGGCGACGACCTCGATGCGGTCGCCGACGCGGCGGGCATAGCCGGCCTCGGGCTCGATATAGGCGTGCTCGACGAAGGACGTGGCGTAGGCACCGTCGACCGAGACCGCTGCGGCGGCGATGGCGCGCTCGACGTCGCCGCGGCCGAGACGGCCGGTGATCAGCACATTGTCCGGTTTCTCCGCATGCAATATCGGCGCGCCCGGCGCCAGCGCCGCAGCGATGCCGGTGACGGGCGGCAAGGGCTCCCAGAGGATCGGCACCTCGTCGTCGCCGATGGCGGTAATCGTGGCGTGATCGCCGACCAGCGCCGCCACCGCCTCGCCGCGGAAGCGCACATGGGTCTCGGCCAGCGCCGGCTGGTCCTTGCCCGCCGGATAGATGCCGAAGCGATTGGCGCCGGGAATGTCGGCAGCGGTCAGGACCCGCACGAGACCGGGATATCTTTCGTGCAAGGCATCGAAGGAGCCGAGTTTGAAGCGCGCCCTTGCATGGGGCGAGCGCACCGCGCGCAGCCACAGCGCATCCTCGGGCGCGGCGTCGGCGCCGAAGCGCTCGGCGCCGGTGAGCTTCGCGATCCCGTCCACCTTGGCGAGCCGTGCGCCGACGGCGACACCCGCCGCCGGCTCGGCGAGCGCCGCGGCTCCTGCGACACCGAGCACGGCATCGACGATCTTGCGGTAGCCGGTGCAGCGGCAGAGGACGCCACCCAGCGCATCAAGCACCGCGGCTTCGTCGGGCACGGGATCGCGCGCCAGCAGATCGGTCGCCGCCATCAGCATGCCGGGCGTGCAGATGCCGCATTGCGCCGCGCCGTGGCGGTGGAAGGCGGCCTGCAGCCGGTCGAGCGTGCCGCCGGCGGCGAGGCCCTCGACGGTGAGCACCTTGCGGCCGGACACCTGGGCCGCGGCGACGAGGCAGGCGCAATGCTGCGCGCCGTCGATCAGCACCGTGCACGCGCCGCAATCGCCGGCATCGCAGCCGACCTTCGTGCCGGTCATCCCGAGATCATGCCGCAGCACGTCGGTCAGCCGCCGCGCCGGCGGCACATCGATCGAGCGTTCCCGCCCGTTCACGGTGAAGGCGAGCTTCATCCGGGATCTCTCTTGGCCGCGAGATCGTCGAGTATCCGGGCAATCAGCGTTCGTGCCGCGTCGAGACGGTAGGCGGCCGTTCCCCGCGCATCGTCGATGGGCGAGAGCGGTGCCAGATCCGCGGGCTCGACGGCGCGCCCCAGGCCCCGAGCGGCCGCGCGGCCAACGAGGCGCTGCTCGAGCGCGGGGAGCCGTCGCGCCACCGGCGAGCATGCGCCGACGGCGATACGCGCCACCGCCACGCGCCCGGCGTCGATCTCGAGCACCGCGGCGACCATCGCGATCGAGATGACGAGGCATTTGCGCGTGCCGAGCTTGGCGAAGGTCGCGCGCGCCGGGTGGCGCGGCTTCGGCACCAGCACCGCCGTCACCAGCTCTCCGGGCCGTCGCGCCGTGCGGCGGTTGCCGAGCACGAACTCGGCAAGGGGCAGGACGCGCCGTCCGTCGCGCGCCGCGAGCTCGACCGATGCATCGAGCGCGAGCAGCGCCGGGATCCCGTCCGCGGCGGGCGAGGCGTTGCAGAGGTTGCCGGCGATCGTGCCGGCATTCTGGATCTGCACGCCGCCCACTTCGCGCGCCGCCAGCTTGAGCCCATCGAACCATGGCGGCAGCGGCGCTCGGAGCAGCTCACTCCAGGTGAGCGTGGCGCCGAGGCGAAACTGTCCGCCCGCGCCGGCGATGCCGCGCAATCCCGCGAGCGCCGTGATGTCGATGATGTCGTCGGCGAGCGGCCGGCCGACGCGGGCCGGGTAGAAATCCGTGCCGCCGGCGAGGACGGCAAGGGGCCTTTCGGCCAGCACCGTCAGGGCCTCGGCGAGGTCGGTCGGGCGTAGATAGAGGCCCATCGG
>DASVOY010000408.1:0-1691 GCA_036383115.1 Allostellaceae bacterium | reverse complement strand
GCCGCGCGCCCGCCTCGTCGCGCCGAGCGCGCTGCCGGCGCTGGCGCAGCTCGGCTATTCGACGGAGGGCCGCAAGGGCAATTACCAGCAGCGGCTGCGCGTCAAGGACGAGCACAGCCTCGCCGCCGTCGCCGAGCTCTTGATCCGCACGCTCCACGACATCTATGGCGTCACGCCGGATGACCACTTCCGCTACAAGGCTCCGCTGGTGAAGGAACCGCCGGCGGCGCAGCCCCTCGCCAGAGGGCATTGCCGCGCCTTGACGAGCTGAGTCGCGCGGCGGCGGCGTTTCCGGGAGGATGGGCATGGCGATGATCCGTGTGGGCATAGGGGGCTGGGTGTTCGCGCCGTGGCGCGGCGTCTTCTATCCGCCGGGGTTGGCGCAGTCGCGGGAACTCGCCCATGCCAGCCGCCGCGTCACCTCGATCGAGATCAACGGCACCTTCTATGGCGCGCAGAAGCCGGCGAGCTTCCGCCGCTGGCATGACGAGACGCCCGAGGACTTCGTCTTCTCGCTCAAGGGCCCACGCTATGCGACCCACCGCCGCGACCTCGCCGAGGCGGGCGCCGCAGTCGACCGCTTCCTCGGCGGCGGCATGCTCGAGCTGCGCCAGAAGCTCGGGCCCATCCTCTGGCAGTTCCCGCCGACGACACGCTTCGACGAGGGCGGTTTCGCCGGCTTCCTCGAGCGGCTGCCGTCCGAGGCCGGCGGCCGGCGCATCCGGCACGTCGTCGAGGCCAAGCATGCGAGCTTCGCCGACGCGCGCTTCGTCGCGCTGCTGCGCCGCCACGGTGTGGCGCTGGCCATCGTCGATGGCGACGGCTATCCCGCGCTCCACGACCTGACCGCCGATTTCGTCTATGCGCGGCTGCGCCGCACGCAGGCGAGCGAGCCCACCGGCTATCCACCTGCGGCCCTCGACACCTGGGCCGGGCGTTTCCGCCAATGGTCCGCCGGCGGCGAGCCCGCCGCGGCGGCGCGCGTTCATCCCGAATCGGCCGATCCGAGCAACGGGCGCGACTGCTTTGTCTACTTCATCAGCGGCGACAAGGTCCGCGCCCCGGCCGCGGCCGAGGCGCTGCTGGAGCGGTTGGCGCGCTGAAGCGCGGACGCTTGACTCACTTCATCCGGGCAAAGTCGAAGGTCGGCGCGTTCTTGAGGTCGTCCTTGGACATGTCGAGGCTGAAGCGCGCCTCGCTGTCGATCTTGATGTCGGTGATCGGGATGGCGACCAGCTTCTCGCCGATGTCGAGAAAGCCGCCGACCGAGAGGACGGCCGCCGTGACCGCCGCCCGCTCGCGGTCGATCAGGATGTCGGCGATCTTGCCGGCGTCGGAATCCTGCACATAGACATGGCTGCCGATCAGCTTCGTGGCCCGCGCGCTCCGCGCCAGCGTCGCGTCGTCGATGGCGGCCACGGGGCTCGGCTTATCGCCGGGTGCCGCCGCCGGCGCACCGGTGTTCTGGGCGTATGCCGTCGCCGCGAGCAGCGCCAGGGCGAGCGCCGCAGCAAAACCATCGATCCACCGATTGCTCATCGTCCTGCTCTCCTCTGCGCGGACGACGCCCGGGCTCGCCGGGGCCGCGGCGCGGCCATCGCCTTGATCGGTGAGATCTTCGTCCATGCCAGGCTAACGCCGGGCGGGAGCGGCGCTCTCAAGCGCCCGATCGAACGGAACGCACCCTAGTT
>DASVOY010000407.1:0-2876 GCA_036383115.1 Allostellaceae bacterium | reverse complement strand
GGGCTTCTCTTGCGTTTTGTGCACCAGGATGAAGCTCGCACCCGTGATCGGCCAGCTCTCCTTGCCCGGCTGGTCGGTCAGCAGCAGGTAGAAGCCCGGCGCCGTCTGCCAGTCGGCATTGGCGGCAGCCGCCTGGAAGCTGTTGCTGTCCGGCTCCACCGCGTTGCCCTCCTTGTTGACGAGCTTCGCATAGGTGAGCTTGTTCTGGAGCGCGTAGGCGTATTCGACATAGCCGATCGCGCCCGCCGTGCGCGCGGAGAGTGCGGCCACGCCCTCATTGCCCTTGCCGCCGATGCCGGTCGGCCACTCGACCGAGGTATTGTTGCCGACCTTCTCGCTCCATTCCGGGCTGACTTTCGAGAGATAGTTCGTATAGATGAAGGTCGTGCCCGACCCGTCGGAGCGGTAGATCGGCGCGATCGCCATGCTCGGCAGCTTGGCATCGGGGTTGAGCTTCTTGATCGCCGCATCGTCCCATTTCGTGATCTTGCCGAGATAGATGTCGGCGAGGGTCGGCCCGTCGAGCTTGAGCTGCCCGGGCTGAATGCCCCGGACATTCACCACCGGCACCACGCCGCCCATGATCATCGGCCACTGGGTGAGGCCGTTCTTGTCGAGCTCCTCCGGCTTCAGCGGCATGTCGGAGGCGCCAAAGTTCACCGTCTTGGCCGTGATCTGCTTGATGCCGCCGCCCGAGCCGATCGACTGGTAGTTCATGCTGATCCCGGTCTTGGCTTTATAGGCCTCCGCCCATTTGGCGTAGATCGGATAGGGGAAAGTGGCGCCGGCGCCGGATATCTCGGTCGCGCGGGCGAGGTGCGGCGCGGCAGCCGCGCCGAAGATGGCGAGAGCGCCAAGCCAAGACGTCATCCTGCTGCGAGCCTGCACGCGAAGTCTCCCTCTTTGCTGGGTTGGAACAGAAGCGGCCGGTCGATCCGAATGGGAAGGAGCCGCCTTCGTCCCTAGTGGCTACAGCCTCGGCGTGACAGCAGTACGACAGCAACGTTACGGTATTATGACAGTCGTGCTTACGCGGGGGCCACAGGGAGGTGCACGGTGAAGATCGACCCCTCGCCCATCTCGCTGTCGATATCGAGCGCACCGCGATGGTGGCTGACGATATGCTTGACGATGGCAAGCCCGAGGCCGGTGCCGCCCAGCTCGCGTGAGCGCGCGGCATCGACGCGGTAGAATCGCTCGGTCAGGCGCGGCAGATGCTCGCGGCCGATCCCTTCGCCATGATCGCGCACGGTGACGGCGAGCGCCGCCGGCCGCTCGCCGGGCCGCGTTCCCGGCAGGAAGCGCGACGAGGGCTGCGCGCGGACCTCGATCGGCGTGCCGGCGCGGCTGTACTTGATGGCGTTGTCGAGCAGGTTCTGGAACACCTGGGCGAGCTCGTCGGGGTCGCCCAGCACCGGCGGCAGCCCCTGCGGGAGGTCGAGGACGATGCGCATGCCGCGCGCGGCGGCGCGCTGCTCGAGCGTATCGGCGACGGTACGCAGCACCTGTCCGATGTCGACGCGCTCGGTCGGCGGCCGGTGCTCGTTCATCTCGATCCGCGACAGCGACAGCAGGTCATCGACCAGGCGGCCCATGCGCTGCGCCTGCTCGGCCATGATGGCGAGGAAACGGTCGCGCGCGGCGCCGTCCTCGCGCGCCGGCCCGCGCAGCGTCTCGATGAAGCCGGTGAGCGAGGCGAGGGGCGTGCGCAGCTCATGGCTGGCATTGGCAACGAAATCGGCGCGCAGCCGCTCGCTGCGCTTCATCGCGGTGAGGTCGTGGAGGGTGAGCACCGCGGCGGCACCTTCGGCGGTATGCGGCCGGATGGCGGCGAGCCGGGCGGAGAGATGCCGCTCGACCGGCGCGGTGATGTCGAACTCGACGATGCGCGAGGGCTCGCCGCGCAGCACCGCATCGGCCGCGGTGAGCACGGCTGGATGGCGCACGGCGATGGCGAGATCGCGCTCGACGAGGCGCATGCCTAGGAGTTCGTTGGCGGCGGTGTTCGCGCGCGAGGCCCTCGCCAGGGTCGGCGACCGTGACGGCGAGCGCCGCCGGGCGCTCGCCGGGCCGCGCCGCCGGCAGGAAGCGCGGCGAGGGATGCGCGCCGACCTCGATCGCGGTGCCGCGGCGGCTGTATTTGATGGTGTTGTCGAGCAGATTCTGGAACACCTGCGCCAGCTCGTCGGCGTTGCCCAGCACCTTGGGCGGGTCGGCCGGCAAGTCCAGGACGATGCGCATGTCGCGCGCCGCGGCGCGCTGCTCCAGCGTGTCGGCGACGGCATGCAGCACCTGCTCGATGTCGACACGGTCGGTCGGCGCCACATGCTCGTTCATCTCGATGCGCGACAGCGACAGCAGATCGTCGACCAGCCGCGCCATGCGCTGCGCCTGCTCGGCCATGATGGCGAGGAAGCGGTCGCGCGCCGCGGCGTCGTCGCGCGCCGCGCCGCGCAGCGTCTCGATGAATCCGGTGAGCGAGGCGAGCGGCGTCCGGAGCTCGTGGCTGGCATTGGCGACGAAATCGGCGCGCAGTCGCTCGCTGCGCTTGACCGCGGTCAGATCGTGGAGCGTGAGCACGGCGGCGGCGCCCTCGGCGCTGTGCGGCCGGATCGCCGCCAGCCGCGCCGAGAGATGGCGCTCGACCGGCGTCGTGATGTCGAACTCGACAATGCGCGACGGCTCGCCCTTGAGCACCGCGTCGGCGGCGGTGAGCACGGCGGGATGACGCACCGCCAGCGCCAAGTCGCGATCGAGAAGGCGCATGCCGAAGACCTCGTTGGCGGCGGCGTTGGCGCGGAGGATGCGGCGCCGCTCGTCGAGCAGGATCAGCGGATCGGGCAGCGCGCCCAGCACCGCCTGCGCCGCGCCGAGCT
>DASVOY010000406.1:0-4532 GCA_036383115.1 Allostellaceae bacterium | reverse complement strand
TAGACGAGGTTGTCGCCGAGCATCAAGGCGCAGCCCTCACCGGCGAGAAAATCGCGGCCGACCAGAAAGGCGTCGGGCAGGCCGCGCGGCGATGGCTGCACGGCGTAGCTGAGCTTGATGCCCCACTGCGCGCCGTCGCCGAGCAGCGTGCGGAAGAGCGGCGCGTCGTTCTCGGTGGTGATAACCAGGATGTCGCGGATGCCACCCAGCATCAGCGCCGACAGCGGATAGAAGATCATCGGCTTGTCGTAGATCGGCAGCAGCTGCTTCGAGAGCGCGCGGGTCAGCGGATAGAGCCGCGTGCCCGAGCCACCGGCGAGGATGATACCTTTCATCGCCGGGCCTCGCGCGGCACGGCGCCGGTGCCGAGCCGCTCGCCGCGATAGCGTCCGCTGCGGATCGGGTCCCACCATGCGCGATTGTCGAGATACCAGCGCACCGTGCGGCGCAGGCCGGTCGCCAGACTCTCCGCCGGGCGCCAGCCCAGCTCGCGCCGGAGCTTCGCGTCGTCCATGGCGTAGCGCAGATCGTGGCCGGGCCGATCCTCGACGAAGGTGATCAGGCGCTCATGCGGCCGGTACGGCGAGCGCGGCAGCGCCTCGTCGAGGACGGCGCAGAGCATGCGGACGAGATCGATGTTGCTGCGCTCCTCGCCGCCGCCGATGTTGTAGCTCTCGCCGATGCGCCCTTGCTGCAGTACGAGCCGCAGCGCCGCCGCGTGGTCGCCGACGTAGAGCCAGTCGCGCACATTGCCGCCGGTGCCGTAGACCGGCAGCTTCTTGCCGTCGAGCGCGTTGAGGATCATCAGCGGGATGAGCTTCTCGGGGAATTGCCAGGGGCCGTAATTGTTGGAGCAGTTTGTCAGCACCACCGGCAGCCCATAGGTCCTGTGCCAGGCGCGCACGAGATGGTCGGCGCCGGCCTTGCTCGCGGAATAGGGATTGCTCGGGCGGTACGGCGTCTCCTCTGTGAAGCGGCCTTCAGGACCGAGCGAGCCGAACACCTCGTCGGTCGAGATGTGGTGGAAGCGGAAGCGCGCCTTGGCCTCGCCCGCGAGCCCATCCCAATAGGCGCGCGCCGCCTCCAGCAGGGTGAAGGTGCCGACGAGGTTGGTGTGGATGAAGGCGTCCGGCCCGTCGATCGAGCGGTCGACATGCGTCTCAGCGGCGAGGTGCATCACCGCGTCGGGCCGGTGCTGGCTGAAGATGCGCGCGACCGCGGCACGGTCGGCGATGTCGGCAACCTCGAGCGCGTAGCGCCCGGGCGCGGCGAGCGCGTCCAGCGGCGGATTCGAGCCGGCATAGGTGAGCTTGTCGAGATTGACGACCTCGGCACCCTCGCCCAGCAGATGGCGAACCACCGAGGTGCCGATGAAGCCGGCGCCGCCCGTAACCAGGACCTTCACATGCTTCTCCCGCCCACGATCCCTGCCACAACGAGCCGTAATGCTCTCGTCATCCCGCCTCCGCCTCGAGCAGCGCCGTGACATCGCTGAGCCGCGGCACGACCCAGAAGTCGTCGCACCGCTCGACCTTGGGCGCAAGCGGATCATAGCGCACCAGCCGCCCAACCCCCGCGGCGCGTCCGGCCGCGATGTCGCTGTCGCGGTCGCCCACCGTCCAGGAGCGCGCGAGGTCGAGCGAGAGGTCAGCCGCCGCCTGCAGGATCATGCCGGGGCCCGGCTTGCGCCACGGATTCTCCCGCCGATAGGGGCCGATCCCCGCCGTGGGATGGTCGGGGCAATGATAGGCGGCGGCAATGGTCACCCCACACCGCGCGAATTCGCCGCGCATCCAGTCCATAAAGGCGGCGTAGTCGGCCTCGCCGTAAAGCCCGCGGCCGATGCCCGACTGGTTGGTGGCGATGACGATGGCGAAGCCGCGTGCGGCAAAGGCCGCGGCCATGTCAAAAATACCGTCAGTGAAACGGCAGTCCTCGATCCGGTGGACATAGCCGGCGTCATGGTTCACCACCCCGTCGCGATCGAGGATCAGGCCGCGCCGTCCACCGGTTGCGAGGGTCATGGCTAAGCCGTATCCGATGGCCTCTTGGGACGCAAGCGCAGCGAAGACGCGGGCGCGGCGAACGCCTATGCTGGCGCCGCCCTCATCAAAGGTTGGAGTCATGAAGGAATTGTTGAACTACGCCAAGGCGTCGCCCGATGCGGTCAAGGCGCTGCGCGGGGTCGAGACCTATGTGCGCGGCTGCGGCCTCGACCGCGCGCTCTTGGAGCTGGTCAAGACGCGGGCCTCGCAGATCAATGGCTGCGCCTTCTGCATCGACATGCACACCAAGGACGCACGGGCCGCCGGCGAGAGCGAGCAGCGCCTCTATGCACTTCCCGCCTGGCGCGAGGCGCCGTTCTATACCGACCGGGAGCGAGCCGCGCTGGCCTGGACCGAGGCGGTGACGCGCCTCGCCGACGGGCCGGTGCCGGACGCGCTCTACGAGGAGCTGCGCGGGCATTTCAGCGAGAAGGAGGCCGTCGACCTCACCATGGCCGTCATCGCCATCAATGGCTGGAACCGCCTCGCCGCCACCTTCCGCAGCCCGCTGGCCGGGAGCTATCAAGTGCGGAAATAGGATGTTGTCGCGGCCGGCATGGGCTAGAAGATCGTGCCGCTGCCCCACTCACCCTTCGAGACGCCGCCTCCGGCGGCTCCTCAGGGTGAGGACCAACTGGATGCCTCGTCCTGAGGAGCGGTGCGAAGCACCGCGTCTCGAAGGGCGAGTCGGAGAGGCGAATGGACCGACTAGCATTTTACCGCAGCGAGTTCACCGAGCACGAGACCGTGCTCAAGGCGACGCTGGCGCAATGCGAGGTGCCGTTCTCGAAGCTGGTCGACGCAGCGCTCGCGGCGATTCGCGGCGGCGGCAAGATCCTGCTCTTCGGCAATGGCGGCAGCGCCGGCGACGCGCAGCATCTCGCCACCGAGCTCACCGTGCGCTACGTCAAGGACCGCGCACCGATCGCGGCCATCGCGCTCACGACGGACACCTCCGCGCTGACCGCGATCGGCAACGATATGGGCTTCGAGCAGCTCTTCGCGCGCCAGGTGCGCGCCCTGGGCCGCAAGGGCGACCTGGCGCTGGGCATCAGCACCTCCGGCAAGAGCCGCAATGTCATCCTGGCGCTCGAAGCGGCGCGCGAGATGGGCCTGACCGCCGCGGCGCTCGGCGGCGGCGACGGCGGCAGCCTCAAGGCCCTCGCCGATCCGCTGCTCATCGTCCCCTCGCGTACCACCGCACGCATCCAGGAGATACACATCATGCTCGGCCAGATGCTGTGCGGCGCGCTCGAGCGGGAACTGGGGCTGGTCTAGCGCGCGCCATCCTCGAGCATCGCCGATCTGCGTCGTCAGGGGCTGAAGATCAAGGTGACGTAGACGAAAAAGACGAGGAGGTGCATCGCGCCTTCGAGAACGGTCGTGCGCGGTCCCGAGAAGGTCAATGTGCTGAGGATCAAGGTCAGGACGAGCAGCACCATCTCGGCGGGAGCAATCCCCAGCACCACGTTTAGCCCTGTCACGAAGTTGATGCCGAGAATGGCCGGCACCGTCAGGCCTATGGTGGATGCCGAGGCGCCGAGGCATAGATTGATCGTGCGCTGGAGCTGGTTGGCTGACACGGCCCGCAAGGCCGCGATCGCTTCAGGCGCAAGGACGATGACTGCGATCAGAATGACGCCGAGGGCGGGCGGAGCGTGCAGGACCGCAAGGCCGTGGTCGATGATCTTGGCGAGCTGCTTCGCCAGGAGCACGATCGGCAGGATCGAGAGGACGAGAAGCAGCGTTGCCGAACAGGAGAAACCCCATCACGGTGCCCTAAGCGACGATCAGCCGTCCCGCGCTCAGCCAGCTCATGGGCACACTCCTCGGTCCGGGCCGCTACGTCACCAGCCGCTGCAGCGTCTCGACCGTGTCGGCCTCCTCGGGCGGCTTGTCCCAGCGGATGCGGTGGACGCGGGGGAAGCGCATGGCGAGGCCGGATTTGTGCCGGGTCGAGCGATGCACGCTGTCGAAGGCGATCTCCAGTACCAGCCTGGGCGTCACCTCGCGCACCGGGCCATAGCGCTCGACCGTGTGGTCGCGCACCCAGCGATCGAGGCGCTTCAGCTCGGCGTCGGTGAAGCCGGAATAGGCCTTGCCCACCGGCACCAGCGCGCCGTCGCGCCAAGCGCCGAAGGTGTAGTCCGAATAGAACGACGAGCGCTTGCCGTGGCCGCGCTGCGCATACATGAGCACAGTGTCGACGGTGAGCGCGCCGCGCTTCCACTTGAACCAGGGGCCTTTCGGCCGGCCCGGCACGTAAGCCGAATCGCCGCGCTTCAGCATGAGACCCTCGATGCCCCGCTCCCGCGCGCCCTCGCGATGCGCGCGCAGCTCGTCCCAGCTCGCGAACGGCACCAGCGGCGAGAGGTCGAGGCGCGGCCGCGGCCCGGCGGTGAACCAGCGCTCGAGCCGCCGGCGGCGCTCGTCGAAGGGCAGCGGCCTGAGATCCTCGCCCGCCTCCTCCAGGATGTCATAGAGCCG
>DASVOY010000405.1:0-5439 GCA_036383115.1 Allostellaceae bacterium | reverse complement strand
GCCGCTGCTCGCGACCTCAGCCGTTATCGCCATCCTTCGCCAGCGACAACGCCAGGTACTCGTTGGTGCCGTGCCGGTTGATCAGCAGCAGCACGTTCTTGGTCTTGGCGGTCTGCGCCTCCTTGAGCTTCGACTCGGCCTGCTTGGGCGTCGTCACGCTCTGCTGATTGATCGACTGGATGACGTCGCCGGGCTGGATGCCGAGCGCCGCCAGCGGGCTGTCGTCGGCGACGGCGGTGACGATGACGCCCTTGACCTGCTTCGGCACATGCGCCTGGCGGCGGAGCTGCTCGTTGAGCGGCGCCAGCTTCACGCCCATCGCCGTCGTGTTGCCGACGGACGACTCCTGCTCGTCGCCGCCCTGGTCGTTCTGCGCCACCTGCTGCGGGTTCTCCGGCATCGGGCCGATGGCGACATCGACCGCCTTCTTCTCGCCACCGCGCAGCACGTCGACCTTGGCCTTCTCGCCGACCGGCGTCTGCGCCACGACCAGCGGCAGGTCGCGCACCTTGCCGATGTCATGGCCGTCGAAGGACAGGATCACGTCGCCTTGCGTGAGGCCGGCCTTGGCGGCCGGGCTGTCTGTCGTGACATCGGCGACGAGCGCGCCTTCCGGCTTCGGCAGGTTGAGGCTTTGCGCGATCTCCGGCGTCACTTCCTGGATCTGCACGCCGAGCCAGCCGCGCTCGACCTTGCCGTGCTCCTTGATCTGCTCGATCACCGGCTTGGCGAGGCTCGAGGGGATGGCGAAGCCGATGCCGACCGAGCCGCCATTGGGCGAGTAGATCGCGGTATTGATGCCGACGACCTGGCCGTCGAGGTCGAAGGTCGGGCCGCCGGACTTGCCGCGGTTGATCGACGCGTCGATCTGCAGGAAGTCGTCATAGGGCCCGGCATGGATGTCGCGGCCGCGGGCGGAGATGATGCCGGTGCTCACGGTGCCGCCGAGGCCGAACGGGTTGCCCACGGCCAGCACCCAATCGCCGACCTGCGCGGCGTTGCTGTCGCCCCAGCTCACATAGGGCAGCGGCTGCGGGGCATCGATCTTGAGCAATGCCAGGTCGGTCTTGCTGTCGCGGCCGATCACCTTGGCGGGATGCTTGCTGTTGTCCTGGAAGATCACGCTCACCTTGTCGGCATTGGCGACGACATGGTTGTTGGTCACGACATAGCCGGCGGGATCGATGATGAAGCCCGAGCCGAGCGCGACGCGCTGCGGGTGGGGCTGCGTCGGCGTGTTCCGGTTGCCGAACGGCTGCCCCTGCCCCTGCGGCCCCTGCTGCTCGAAGAACCGGCGGAGGAACTCGTCGAAGGGTGATTGCGGGAAGCCCTGGCGCGGCCCGCCCTGGTCGGGGCCGCTGTCCTGGTCCTCGGTGTCATCGGCCGGCGTGCCTGCCTTCTCGGTCACCGAGATGTTGACGACCGCGGGCACCACCTTCTTGACCAGCGGCGCGAAGCTCGGCAGCTGCGATGCGAGCGCGGTCTGCGCCGTCTGCGGACCCGTCTGCGCCCAGGCCAGCGGTGACAGCGCGACGCTGAGGCCGATGCCGGTGGCGAGCGCCGCGGCGCGCACTCGCCGGAAGGCCGACATTGCCTTCGGCCGCGGGGAACCTTGAGAAAGCATGACAATACCTCTTAGTAAGATCTGCATATGACCGTGAACGTTTAACGCCACGCCGGAAGGCTCGGCGCTTCAGCTTAAGACATTGTCATAGGGCGGATTACACCTTGCCTTCGAGCGAATTAAATCGGTGTAAACCGTAGCGCCGCGGAAAAGTGCGCGATTGGCTCAGATGCGGCCGTGGCAGTGCTTGTATTTCTTGCCCGAGCCGCACGGACACGGTGCATTGCGGGGCGTCTTGCCCCAGGGCGGGGCAACCGCCGTGGCCGTGGCAACCGCCGCCGCGCTGCCGCCGCCGAGCCCGCCTTCGGCATAGGCCGGATCCTCATGGCTTTCGATCAGCGGTGGCCGGCGCGGCGGGGCCGGCACCGGCTGCACCGGCTCGTCCTCGCCGCGCTGGATGCGCAGCTCGACATGGGCGAGCACGCGCGTCACCGTCTCGCGCAGCCCCACCAGCATGTCGCCGAAGAGCTGGAAGGCCTCGCGCTTGTATTCGTTGAGCGGATCGCGTTGCGCGTAGGCGCGCAGGTTGATGCCCTGGCGCAGATGATCGAGCTGGAGGAGATGGTCCTTCCAGCTCTGGTCGAGGAGCTGCAGCAGCAGGCTCTTCTCGGCCATGCGCATGATGTCGGCGCCGTAATTCGCCGCCTTCTGCGCCATCTTGGCGTCGACCGCTTGGATGATCCGCTCCTGCACCTCGCGGTCGGCGATGCCTTCCTCCTTCGCCCAGTCCTTGATCGGCAGGTCGAGGTTGAAGACGCGCGCGACCTCCTCGTAGAGCGTGTCGACCTCCCACTGATCGGCCAGCGCATTCTCCGGCATGCAGCGCGTCACCATCGCCTCGATCGTCTCATGGCGCATGTCGACGACCGTCTGAGCGACGTCCTTCGCCGCCATGATCTCCTTGCGCTGCTCGTAGATGACCTTGCGCTGGTCGTTCATCACGTCGTCGAACTTGAGCAGCTGCTTGCGGATCTCGTAGTTGCGGGCCTCGACCTTCTGCTGGGCCTTCTCCAGCGCCTTGTTGATCCAGCGATGGATGATCGCCTCGCCCTCCTTGAGGCCGAGGCGCTGCAGCATGCCGTCCATGCGCTCGGAGCCGAAGATGCGCATGAGGTCGTCTTCGAGCGAGACGAAGAATTTCGAGCCGCCGGGGTCGCCCTGGCGGCCGGATCGGCCGCGCAGCTGGTTGTCGATGCGCCGGCTCTCATGCCGCTCGCTGCCGACGACAAAGAGCCCACCCGCCTGCCGCACCTCCTCGCGCGCCGCCTCGATCTCGGCGCGGATCGCCGCCGCGCGCGATTCGCGCTGCGCCGGGTCGGGGTACTGCGCAACATCCTGCCGGAGGCGCATGTCGAGGTTGCCGCCGAGTTGGATGTCGGTGCCGCGGCCGGCCATGTTGGTGGCGATGGTGACGGCGCCCGGCCGCCCGGCCTGGGCAATGATGTAGGCTTCCTGCTCGTGGTAGCGCGCGTTCAGCACCTGGTGCGGGATCTTGCGCTTCTTGAGCAGCGCCGAGAGCGCCTCCGACTTCTCGATGCTGACGGTGCCGACGAGCGCCGGCTGCTTGCGCTCGTGGCATTCGAGGATCTGCGTGATGATCGCCTCGTACTTCTCGCGCGCGGTGCGATAGACCTCGTCGTCGGCGTCGGCGCGGATCACCGGCACGTTGGTCGGCACCTCGATGACGTCGAGTTTGTAGATGTCGCCGAACTCGGCGGCCTCGGTCATCGCCGTGCCGGTCATGCCGGCGAGCTTGGGATAGAGGCGGAAATAATTCTGGAAGGTGATCGAGGCGAGCGTCTGGTTCTCGTTCTGCACCTCGACGCCTTCCTTGGCCTCGAGCGCCTGGTGCAGCCCTTCCGAGTAGCGCCGGCCCTCCATCATGCGGCCGGTGAACTCGTCGATGATGATGACCTTGTTGTCCTTGACGATGTAATCGGTGTCGCGCGCGAACAGCTTGTGCGCGCGCAGCGCCTGATTGACATGATGGACGAGCGCCACGTTGTGGATGTCGTAGAGCGTGCCGGCGGTGAGCAGCTCCGTCTCGCGCAGCATCGCTTCGACCTTCTCGACGCCGGCCTCGGTGAGCGTCACCGTGCGCTGCTTCTCGTCCTTCTCGTAATCCTCGGCGACGAGGCGCGGGATGAGCGTGTTGACCCGGCGATAGAGCTCCGAGGAATCCTCGGCCGGCCCCGAGATGATGAGCGGCGTGCGTGCTTCGTCGATGAGGATCGAATCGACCTCGTCGACGATGGCGTAGTTGAACGGCCGCTGGACCATGTCCTCCAGCCGGAACTTCATGTTGTCGCGCAGGTAGTCGAAGCCGAACTCGTTGTTCGTGCCGTAGGTGACGTCGGCGCCGTATTGCGCGCGCCGCTCGTCATCCTCGAGCCCGTGCACGATGCAGCCGACGGAGAGGCCGAGGAAGCGGTAGATCTGCCCCATCCACTCGCTGTCGCGCCGGGCCAGGTAATCGTTCACGGTGACCACATGCACGCCCTTGCCGGTGAGCGCGTTGAGATACACCGGCAAGGTGGCGACCAGCGTCTTGCCTTCGCCGGTCTTCATCTCCGAGATCATGCCGCGGTGGAGCACGACGCCGCCCATGAGCTGGACGTCGAAATGGCGCTGCCCGAGCGTGCGCTTCGCCGCCTCGCGCACGGTGGCGAAGGCGTCGGGCAGGATGTCGTCGAGCGTCTGGCCCTGCCGGAGGCGCTCCTTGAGCGCCGCCGTGCGCCCGCGGAGATCCTCGTCCGACAGCGCGGCAACCGCCGGTTCCGCGGCGTTGATCTCATCGACCAGAGGCTGCAGAGTCCTGACGTAGCGATCGTTTGCGGAGCCGAACAGTCGCCGGGCTAGGGCGCCGATCATCAAAACCTCGAAGCGGTGGCGGGCGGAAGGTCAATCGCCGCGGTGACCAAGTGACAGATAGGGGCAGCAGGCCACGCTGTCAATTCACGAGGCCAGGACCGGTCGGCCCGCTCCGCTTCTCTTGTTATCGGCGGAGCGATGTGCTTTATCAGCGCCCAGCGCGCCCGCTCCCTTGACGGGCCGGCGCGTATGGCGCCGGCCATACCGCGCCCGCTGCCAAAAGGAATCCCCATGAGTTTTCGAGCGATCCTCGCCCTTTCCCTCGCGCTGCTTGCCGCGCCGGCCTGGGCGCAGACGGCCAAGCCGGCGAAGCCCGCCGCCGGGAGCGACCCGGTCGTCGCGCGCGTCAACGGCGCCGAGCTGCACCGCTCGGATGTCGTCGAAGCGCTGCGCGGCCTGCCGCCACAGGTGCAGCAGCAGCCGATGGACAAGCTCTACCCGGCGCTGCTCGACCAGATGGTCGGTACAATGCTGGTGAGCCAGGAGGGCCGCAAGCAGAAGCTGCAGAACGACACCGAGGTGAAGAAGCGGCTGGCGCTCGCGCAGGACCAGATCATCGCCGACGCCTATGTCCAGCGCATGCTCGAGAAGAGCGTGACCGACCAGAAGCTGCACGCGCGATATGACAAATTCGTGAAGGAGGCGCCGCCGCGCGAGGAAGTCCACGCGCGGCATATCCTGGTCGGCAGCGAGGACGAGGCCAAGGCGGTGATCGCCGAGCTCAAGAAGGGCGGCGATTTCGCCAAGCTGGCGCAGGACAAGACCACCGACCCCAGCGGCAAGACCTCGGGCGGCGACCTCGGCTACTTCACCAAGGAGGACATGATGCCGGAATTCGCCGATGCCGCCTTCAAGCTGAAGCCGGGCGAGATCACGCAGACGCCGGTCAAGACCCAGTTCGGCTGGCACGTCATCAAGGTCGAAGACCGCCGCCAGGCCAAGCC
>DASVOY010000404.1:0-3283 GCA_036383115.1 Allostellaceae bacterium | reverse complement strand
GGTGATGCCCAGCGCCGGCACGCCGCTCGCGAGCGCGAGGCCTTGCGCCGCGGCCAGGCCGATGCGCAACCCGGTGAACGCGCCCGGCCCGACGGTGACCGCGATGAGGTCGAGCGCCTCGACCGGCATCGCCGCCTCTTCCAGGACCGCCGCGATCATCGGCATCAGCGCCTCCGCCTGGCCGCGCTCCATCAGGGCGAAGCGATGCGCGGCGATTTGTCCGTCGCGCAGCACCGCCGCCGAGCAGCCATTGCCGGCGCTGTCGAAGGCGAGCACGCTCACCACGAGGAGCCGGCGCCTATCGCCATTAACCGATTCCCGCTAGTAAGAGAGAACACCGGCGTCCTCATTCCCGGCCACGACCATGTCCCTTGTCGAGATCACCCCGGAAAGCCACAACGTCGTCATCGAGCTCGCCTATGCGACGCCGCGCAACCTGACCGGCAAGCCGGTCTACCGGCGGGCCGGCTGCTACCTTCATAGCGACGCCGCGGCAAAGCTCTCAAGAGCCGTCGAGCTGGCCGGCGCCCTGGGCCTCGGCGTCAAGATCTTCGACGCCTTGCGCCCATCCGAGGCGCAGTGGGTGCTGTGGAACGCCTGCCCGGACCCGGATTTCCTCGCCGACCCCCGCCGCGGCTCGCCGCATTCGCGCGGTGTCGCCGTCGATTTGACCCTGCTCGACGCCGCGGGGCGCGAGCTCGATATGGGCACGCCCTTCGACGCCTTCACGCCGCTCTCGCATCACGGCAACACCGAAGTCAAGCCGGAGGCGCAGCGCAACCGGTTCCTGCTGCTCGGCTTGATGAGCGCTGCCGGCTGGGATTTCTATGGCAACGAGTGGTGGCACTACCAGCTCTTCAACGCCCGACAGCAGTACCCGCTGCTCGGCGATGCCGATCTGCCGGTGCCGATGATGTGAAAAGGGGCATGCCGGCTCAGATGATCCGGCACGCCTCCTCGAAGCCGGGCCCGGTCGCGCGCTCCGCAGGTGCGTCGGGATCGCCATGGCCGAGATTGCAGACGAAGCTGCTCTTGACCCGCCCGTCCGGGAAGAACTCGCGATCGGCCTGCGCCGCATCGGCGAGCGCCAGCGGCACGCAATCGAGTCCGAGCGCGCGCGCCGCGAGGATGAGGTAGCCGGCCTGCAGGCTGGCGTCGCGCAATGCCGCAGGTGCGGCGGCGTCATAGCCGAGGACGGCGCTGACCGGGGCGGCGAGCGTCGACGCCCTGTCCTGGGCCGCGAGCGCCGGCAGCAGGCGCTGCTTGGCCTCCGGCGATTTGATGAAGGCGATGCGCGCGGGAAACGCGCCGCTGCTGGTGGGCGGCAGCTTGGCAAGCTCCCAGACCGCCTCGATGATGGCGTCCCCCACGGGCTTGTCGAGCCAGGCGCGGCACGGAGCGGCCGCGCGGAACAGGCTGTCGAGGCTGCGGTCGTCGAGGATGATCGTCATCGCCGCGGCGCGCGGCGCTCAGACCGCGCGCACCTCGTGCACCTCCGGGACGTAGTGGCGCAGCATGTTCTCGATGCCGGCCTTGAGCGTCGCCGTGGAGCTCGGGCAGCCCGAGCATGAGCCCTGCATGTGCAGGTAGACGACGCCGTCCTCGTAGCGGTGGAAAATGATGTCGCCGCCATCCTGCGCCACGGCCGGGCGCACACGGGTGTCCAGCAGCTCCTTGATCTGCTGCACGACCTCGTCGTCGACCTCGTTCTCATCCGCCGTCGCGGCGGCATCGGCGGTGCCGAGAAGGACCGGCCGGCCGGAGGTGAAATGCTCCATGATTATGCCGAGCACCGCCGGCTTGAGCTGAAACCACTCGGTGCCATCCGCCTTGCTGACGGTGACGAAATCCGTGCCGAGGAAGACGCCGGTGACACCCGGGAGCGTGAACAGCCGCTCCGCCAGCGGCGAGCGCTGGGCGGCGGCCGCATCGGTGAAGTTGGCGGTGCCCTGCTCCATCACCGCGCGCCCCGGCAAAAACTTGAGCGTGGCGGGGTTGGGGGTCGGCTCGGTCTGGATGAACATGGGGTCCTCTGGCGCTGACGGGTTCCGGCGGTTTCTTGCCGCTGTACCTTGGTACAGCCGGCGCCCAAGTCAACCCTTTCGCGGGTAGGGTTAAGTAAGGGCCGCGATCTGCTCGTCGGTGAGGCTGCCCGGCACGACCGTAACGGGGACGCGCATGCGGCCCGACATCTTGCCGACGAGCTGCGTCACCAGCGGGCCCGGCCCCTCCGGCCCGGTGCCGGCGGCGAGCACGAGGATCGAGATGCTCGGCTCCTCGTCGAGCAGCGCCAGCAGCTCATCGCGGCGGAAGCCATCGCGGATGTGGAGGATCGGCAGCGTGCCGCAGAGATCGCTCACCTCGGCCGAGAGCTTGCCCAGGAGCGCCTCGGCCTCCTCGCGCCGCTCTTCGCGCATCAGGCTCTCGACCGCCATCCATTGCTGCAGATCGGTCGGCTCGATGACGTAGAGGAGCGCGATGCGGCCGCCGGTGTGGCGAGCGCGAAGGGCCGCGTAGCGCAAGGCGACACGCATCTCCTCGCTGTCATCGACGACGACAAGGAAGATGCGCGGCATGACGGAGGTGTCGCTCATCGCTCGCCTCAGGCGTTGCGGAACGGCAGGCTCGCGAGCCATCCTGCCATTGCCGCCCCGGCCACCGCAATAACGCCGTAAAGCAGCGCCCGGCGGTTGGCGAAGTCGTTGACCTCGGCATCGAGCCCCACCTGCGAGACGTAGAGCGGCGTGGTCTGGCCGCTGACCACGGCCTTGTCGCGCACCAGCAGGATCTCGACGCGGTATTCCCCGGTCGGCAGGTTGGCCGGGAACGGGATGGTGGCACGGAACAGGCGGTCGCCCAGGAAGGCGACGCGGCCCACCTCCTCGGCGAAAAGGCCTTGGCGCTGCCGCTCGCGGATGAGCGCGGCGCGGAAATCGGAAATCTCCTCGGGCGAGCGGTTCTTCTCCGTCCCCGCGAGGCGCAGATTGGCGAGGCCGGTCTGGTGCAGCGCCTGCATCGGCGGCGGCGCGATCTCCTCGAGCGGCCGGTTGCTGTAGACGGCATAGAAACTCGGCACGCCGGTGAAGGTCATCTCGCGCGTGTTCATCCAGATGCCGGCGACGCGGCTCTTGCGCCGCACCACGGCGTCGCGCTCGGGCCCGCGCACGATGGCGATGACGTCGCCGGTGCCGTCGGTGGCGCCGAACAGCACGACGCTGGTGCCGGTGAAGCCGGTGGTGATGGCGATGAAGTGGCTGGTGAGGTCGGCGACGAGCGGCTCGGC
>DASVOY010000403.1:0-2393 GCA_036383115.1 Allostellaceae bacterium | reverse complement strand
CTGGCTTTCTTCGACGCCATCGAACGGCGCTTCGCTGCGCAGGCGCGGGTCACGACGGTCCTGGTCGGGCTCAGCGGCCTCTATATGCTGGCCCGCCTCGATCTCTGGGATCGCTTCCTGTCGGCGGGCTTCTGGTGGATGCATGCGATGGTGGCGGTGTGGGCGGTGTTCACGGCGCTGCTGTTCCTGGCCGAGCCGCTGTTCCTGCATCGCTGGCTGCAGGCGCGAGCCAAGGCGGCGCCCGAGGCGACCTTCGCGCTCGTCGAGCGGCTGCACCGGTTGCTTCTCGCCCTGGCCGCCATCACGCTCTTCGGCGCCGTCGCCGGCAGCCACGGTTTCCTTCTGTTTGGCTGATGCGGCCCATGGCTGCCCCAAGCCAGCCGGCGCAGCGGCTTCACATCAGGAACACGCCCTTGCCCGTCGTCTGCTTGTCGAAGAGGCGATAGGCTTCCGCCGCCTGATCGAGCGTCCAGCGCTCGGTGAAGAGGCGGTCGACATCGATCTTGCGCTCGGCGATGAAATCGGCGCATTCGGCTTGGCCGATGCTGGAGAAGGTCCAGGACGCGACGATGGTGAGCTGCTTGCGCAGGAGGTCGGTGCTGACGTCGAGCGTGACATTGCCGCGCTCGCCGACGAAGCACGCCGTGCCCCACACCTTGGCGCTCTTGACCGCTGCGAGGCGCCCCGCCTCCGTGCCCGACGTGTCGAGGGTGAGGTCGGCGCCGGTGCCGTGGGTCAAATCCTTGATGGCGCGGACGGGATCGTCGGCGGCGGGGTTCACGGCGGCATCGGCGCCGAAATCCTTGGCGCGGCCGAGCCGCTCGGCGCCGGGATCGATGGCGATGACGCGGGCGCCCATCGCGGAAGCGAGCTGGGTCGCCGAGAGCCCGACCGGGCCCTGGCCGAAGATGGCGATAGTGTCGTTGCCGGAGAGCCCCATACGGCGCAGCGCGCCGTAGGCCGTGCCGGTGCCGCAGGCGATCGCCGCGCCGGTGGCGAAGCTGAGCTCGTCCCTGAGCGGCACCAGGGTGAAGGCGGGCACCTTCAGGTAGGGCGCGTGGCCGCCATGCGCGTTGTTGCCATAGACCGCGATCGGCTCCTTCTGGCAGAGCTGCGACCAGCCGGAGCGGCAATGGTTGCACACGGTGCAGCCGCTGTAATGGTGCACCATGACGCGCTGCCCGATCCGCGCCTGCTTCGGCGTCACGCCCGCGCC
This sequence comes from Allostellaceae bacterium, assembly GCA_036383115.1. Lineage (GTDB taxonomy): Bacteria > Pseudomonadota > Alphaproteobacteria > ATCC43930 > CGMCC-115725 > DAHUYF01. The sequence continues at coordinate 1,177 of DASVOY010000403.1, read as the reverse complement.
CGCTGCGGCGACGACGCCGCAGGGCTCGTGGCCGACGATGACCGGGTTGGGGTTCACGGGGAGCCCGCCGACCGACGCGCCGCCCTTGGGCCGGCGGTACTGGTGGAGATCGCTGCCGCACATGCCCGAGGCCTTCATCTCGACGACGACCTCGCCCGGTCCCGGCGTGGGGTCGGGGAAATCCATCAGCTCGATCTCTCTTTCGCCGAGGAAGACGACGCCGCGCATGAGGGCCTCCCGATCTAGTGCTGGCGGATGCAGCCAGCTTAGGCCGACCGCGCAGGGGCGGGAAGCCGGTGTCTCACGCTCGCCGTCGGCCGATCGCCCGGCCGACGCCGGGGCCTACGTCTTGCGCTGCCGCTTTCGCGTCCGGCGCCGTACCGGCTGCGGCTTCATCGCGTTCAACGCCGCGCGCCGCTGGCGCTGGACGGCGGAGACGGCTGCGCTCGTCCACCAGCCCGCCACGGCGTTGGCCCAGCTCAGCATGATGCTTCGTGGTGATCCCTTCATCGCTCCCTCGCGCTCCGCTTCACGGGAGCCAACACCAGGCCGGCGCCGGCGGCTCCCGCAGCACACGCGTGGAGCTGAGCCGGAGCGACGTCGAGCGCGAACCTGATCGGCGTCAAGGACGCGGCCGAGCAGATGGTTCATGAAGGTGGTTGCTCAGGCAGCGCCTTGGCGGGACCAATGATCGGGGCGAGCGACTGTGTGGCCGACGCGACTTCTCGTTCTGTTGCCGGCGGCGTGGTGCGTGGTGTCGGCGCTGCCGAGTCAGGCGCGGGCCGACGACAGGGACCGCGTCACCATCCTGGAAGAGAACGACTCGCTCTACTTCAATTCCGACAAGCACTACACCCAGGGGCTGCGCATCTCGGACCTGCGCCCCGATCTGGCGCCGGACAGCAGGTGGAATGCTCCTTTCGACGTCCTCGGCAGCGTCGCACCGATCTTCTCGCCGGACGGCTCGCACAGCGAGCGGAAGCGCCGCTATGCGCTGTTCTTCGGACAGAGCATCTTCACGCCCAGGAACCTGCGACTGAGCCCGCCCGATCCACGGGACCGCCCCTATGCCGGCTGGGCCTATCTCGGCACGAGCCTCCTCCAGGAGACCGACGGGCACGTGCTGGAGAATTTCGAGCTTGACCTTGGCGTCGTCGGCCCGGCCGCGCGCGCCCGG
>DASVOY010000402.1:0-4524 GCA_036383115.1 Allostellaceae bacterium | reverse complement strand
ACATGCAAGCCCTTGCCGCCGGTCGTCTTGGCGAAGCTCTCGAGCTCGAGCCGCGTCAGGAGGTGGCGCATCTCAATGGCGGCGCCCACCACCTGCACCCAGGCGACGCCGGGGCCGGGGTCGAGGTCGAAGATCAGCAGGTCCGGCTTCTCCAGCCGGTCCACCGTCGCGCCCCAGGGGTGCAGCTCGAGCGCACCGATCTGCACCAGCCCGATGAGGCCGCGCACATCCTCGACGACGGCGTAGGTGCCGCCCTTGGCCTCCTTCTCGGCGATGGTCACGCCGCGGACGCCCTCGGGCAGGCCGCCATCGAAGTGCTTCTGGTAGAAGCAGGTGCCGCCTTCGCCGGACGGACAGCGCACCAGGCTGAGGGGGCGGCCCGCCACATGCGGCAGCATAGCGCGCGCCACGGCCTGGTAATAGGCGGCGAGGTCGCGCTTGGTGATGCCCTGCTCGGGGTAAAGGACGCGGTCGGGATGAGTAAGGCGCACGCCCCCGATCTCAATGGGCTTCTCGGAGCGGGCGCGGCCGGTCACCACCGCCTCCCGGCGCGACTCAGACGACGGCCTTGCGGCAGTAGAACGCCTCGGCGAAGCCGCTCGCGGCGTTGCAGCCGATGCCGCGCAGCCGCAGCATGGCGAGAAAGGTCTCGGCGCTGAACCATCGGTGCGACCGCTGGCTCGGGAAATGCTCGAGCAGCGCCGCTACTTTGCGCCGCGCCACGTCTTCGCTCAAGGGCGAGAACAGGTTGGGGTTGCCGAGGTCGCCGTCGTATTTCGGAATCTCGTATTCCCAGACGAGGTGGTCGCGGAAGGTGTTGTAAGTGAGCTCCGACACCAGGCGATGGTCCTGGTGCAAGTCGTCACGATAATGGGTGAGGACGAGCGAGGGGCGATACTCGCGCTTCAGCCGCTCGAAGGCGTCCTTGATCTCGGCGTGCTGCGAGGGGAAGAAGCCGTCGCGGAAGCCATGCACCGTTACCGCCGCGTCGCGCTGGCCACCGAGGAAGCACCGCGCGCCCGCCTCGGCCTCGCCACGACGTTGCCCTTCGCCGCTGAACACGACCCATCGCACGCTCGCCACGGGATGCTCGGCGAGTAGGCGCAGGATGGTGCCGCCGCAACCGATCTCGACGTCGTCGGCATGGGCGCCGAGGCAGAGCAGTCGGAGCGGCTCGTCGCGCGGAAAGGTGAGACCGAGCACGGCGGCTCAGCTGCCAGAGCGGACCTGCCACGGGCCGGCCGGTTCCTGGGCCGCCGGCCGCGCCGCGGCTAGGGCCGGGCGGGCAGGGACCGCGACGGGCTCGCGCCGCCACAGCTCCCAGGGCGGCCTGCCCTTGGCGTGCAGTGCCTCAAGAGCCTGCAGGTCCTTGAAGGTGTCGACGCAGCGCCAGAAACCCTCATAGGCGTGGGTCGAGAGCTTGCCTTCGGTGATGAGGCGCTGGAAGGGCTCGACCACCAGCTCGTCGCCGGCCTCCATGTAGTCGAAAATGCTGCGCCGCAGAACGAAGAAGCCGCCGTTGATCCAGGCATCGGCGCTCTTCACGTCGTCGATCGCCGTCACCCGCCCGTCCTCGCGCCGCGAGACGAAGTGGAAGGTACTGGTCGGGCGCACGCTCAGGAAGGTGGCGACATTGTCGCTGCACAGGAAATCGCCGATCATCGTCGGCAGCGGGAAGTCGGTGAGCCCGTCGCTGTAATTGGCGAGGAACACGTCCTCGTCGCGCAGGAAGGACCTGACTGCCATCAGTCGCTCGCCGATATTGGCGTGCAGGCCGGTGTCGACGAAGGTGATGCGCCAGTCCTCGATGTCCTTCTGCAAGAGCTCGACGCGCTGGCCGCCCTGCGACAGCACGAAGTCGTTCGAGCGGCATTCATTGTAGTTGAGGAAGTAGTCCTTGATGATGTCACCCTTGTAGCCCAGGCAGAGGATGAAGTCGCGGTGCCCGAAATGGGCATAGTATTTCATCACCCACCAGATGAGCGGCCGATAGCCGATCTGCACCATCGGCTTGGGCATCGTGTCGGAATAGTCGCGCAGCCGCATCCCGAGGCCGCCGCAGAACAGCACCACCCGCATCGCTCACCTCGTTCTTTGCACCGCCACGCGGGTCACCGATAGACCCGCACTTCCGGGATGGGCACGACGAATTGCCCGCCCCATCCCCGGATGAACGCCATCTGCGCCATGATCTCCTCCCGGAGGTTCCAGGGCAGGATCAGCAGATAATCCGGCCGCGTCTCGGCGATCCGCTCCGGCGGCAGCACCGGGATATGCGTGCCCGGCAGGAACCTGCCGTGCTTGTAGGGGTTGCGGTCGACCGTATAGTCGATGAAGTCGGTGCGGATGCCGCAATAATTGAGCAGCGTGTTGCCCTTGCCGGGTGCGCCGTATCCCACCACCGACTTGCCGGCGCGCTTGGCCGAGATGAGGAACTCGAGCAGCCGCCGCTTCGTCTCCTTCACCTTCTCGGCGAAGGCGGCGTAGGTGGCGAGGTCGCGCAGACCGGCGTCATGCTCGCGCTCCACCAGCTTGCCGACGGCCGGCAAGGTCGGCAGCGCCGCGTTGTCGGCGTGGCAGACGAAAAGCCGGAGCGAGCCGCCATGCGTCCACAGCTCCTCCAAGTCGAAGACGCGCAGCCCGTGCGCGGCGAGCATGCGCTCGGCCGCCATCAGCGAGAAGTACCAGAAATGCTCGTGGTAGATGGTGTCGAACTGGTTCTCCTCGATGAGCCGCAGCAGATGCGGGAACTCGAAGGTGACGACGCCGCGCGGTTTCAGCATGATCGGCACACCGGCGAGGAAGCCGTTGAGATCGGGCACCTGTGCCAGCACGTTGTTGCCGATGATGAGATCGGCGAGCACGCCTTCACCGGCGAGCTGCTGCGCCATGGCGCGATCGAAGAAGCGCGCCAAGGTCGGCACGCCGCGCGCCTCGGCCGCCTTCGCCACGTTCTCGGCGGGATCGATGCCGAGCACGGTGAATCCCTTCTTGACGAAGAACTGCAGGAGGTAGCCGTCATTGCTCGCGAGCTCGACAATGCGGCTGTCTGGCGCCAGGCGGAAGCGCTCGGCCGCCATATCGGCATAGCGCCGCGCGTGGTCGAGCCAGGCCTCCGAGTAGGAGGAGAAATAGGCGTATTCGCGGAAAATGCGCTCCGGCGCGACGTATTCCTTCACCTGCGCCAGGAAGCACGTGCCGCAGACCAGCACCTTCAGCGGATAGAACGGCTCCATCGCGTCGATCTCGTCGGCGGCGAGAAAGCTCTCGCATAGCGGCGACATGCCGAGATCAACGAAGTCGTGCAGCCTGCCGCCGCAGAAGCGGCAGCCCTCGGCGCGGGAGGCGCCGCTCTCAGGCCGCGGGCCGGCGGTGCTCGAGGCAAGGGAGGAGGCGGGGCTATGTCCATCGATGCCGGTCTCGGCGGCGCGATCGATCGCCGGCACGGTCGGAAGATCAAGGATCATGCGCGTCCCTCAGCAGACAAATCTATCGCGGCATGGGAACGCCTTTTTCCGTAGATTGTTCCGCCTCCGGGGAAATTTCACCGTCCACGGGAGAGCTTCCGGCGCCGGCCTGCGGTTTTCCATTGCCGGCCGCAGCGCGGCGTAGTCTCCTCGGGAACCCACCCTGCAGCCGCGAGAATGTGATGCCCGCCCGAACCTCCCCTGACGACTTGCCGACGGTAACGCGCCTCGCCAGCGACCTCGCCGCCGGGCGGACGACGAGCCGCGCCCTCGTCTAGGACGCCTTGGTACGCATCGCCGACCCCGCGGGCGAGGGAAGGCGCTGCTTCCTGCGCGTCTACGCCGACGCGGCCCGCATGGCGGCCGAGGCGCAGGACCGGCTCCGTGCCGCCGGCTATGTCGCCTCGCCGCTTGCGGGGCTGCCGGTGTCGATCAAGGACCTGTTCGACGTCGCCGGCGAGCGGACGCTGGCCGGCTCGAAGGCGCTCGACGATGCGCCTCCGGCAACGAGCGATGCGCCTATCGTCGCCCGGCTGCGCGCTGCCGGGGCGGTGCTGATCGGGCGCACCAACATGACCGAGTTCGCCTTCTCCGGCGTCGGCATCAACCCGCATTACGGCACGCCCGGCAACCCCTATGACCGCAAGCGCATCCCCGGCGGCTCCTCCGCCGGCGCGCCGATTTCGGTGGCGGACGGCTTCGCCGCGGTGGCGATCGGTACGGATACCGGCGGCTCGGTGCGCATCCCGGCGGCGCTGTGCGGCACGGTCGGCTTCAAGCCGACGCAGAAGCGCATCCCGCGCGACGGCGCGACGCCGCTCTCGACGACGCTCGATTCGATCGGCCCGCTCGCCAACAGCGTCGCTTGCTGCGCCATCGCCGATGCGGTGCTGGCCGGCGAGCCGGCCGTGCCGCCGCCGGTGGTGCCCCTTTCGGCGCAGCGCCTGGGCGTGCCGCAGACCCTCGTCCTCGACGACCTCGAGCCGGCGGTGGCGACCGCCTTCGAGCGCGCCTGCGCGGCGCTGTCGCGCGCCGGGGCGCGGCTTCAGGACGTGCC
>DASVOY010000401.1:0-10231 GCA_036383115.1 Allostellaceae bacterium | reverse complement strand
TGCTGCTCGACGCCAGGGTCGAGGAGATCATGACCCGGCGCGTCTTCACCTGCTCGCCGCGCGACAGCGTCGCCGACCTGATGGCGATGATGACGGAGCGGCGCGTCCGCCACATTCCCGTGCTGCGCGACGGCGCGCTCGCCGGCATCGTCAGCATCGGCGATGTGGTGAAGCAGCGGCTCGACGAGATGGAGTACGAGACGAGTTCGCTCCGGAGCTTCATCGCCGGGGCGTGACCGGCACCGCACGAAGATTTTATCAGGGCCGGCCCATGCCGGGCCCTGGAGCTGCGGTTCTGCTGCGCTATATCGGCTTCAGCTTGTGGTTGGAGAGCGGCAGATGCGAGCGATCGCGCGGCGGCTTTTCCTCTTGCTTGCCCTGGCGGCGGCCGGATGCGCCGAGCCGCCGACCTTCGATCAGGTCGCGCCCAGCCTGCCGCCCGTCCCGCCCGGTGCGGCGCGCATCTTCGTCTACCGCGACTACGAGCCCTATCAGAGCCTGTCGTGGGTTCCTGCCTTCATCGACGGTTACAATGTCGGCGCGGTCGGCCCGGGCCACGTGATCATGCGCGACGTGCCGCCCGGCACCCATGACATCGCCGTTGCGAGCCAGGGCCTTTATCCCAACCAGGACAAGGTCGTGACCCTCGCGCCGGGACAAGTGGCCTTCGCCAAGATCACGTCGTTCAAGGGCCTCGACCCCACCGCCAACCGCGCCGTGCCGCTCACCACTTTCGTCGTCACGCTGGTCGATCCGGAGACGGCGCGGCGCGAGATCGGGCATCTCTGGTACACCGCCCGACGGCAAAAGGGCCCGGCCGTTTCCGGCTAGGCCCTTCGCGAAACTGGTGGAGCAGAGGGGGATCGAACCCCTGACCTCGACATTGCGAACGTCGCGCTCTCCCAACTGAGCTACTGCCCCGCGAGCGGCGGCGACTATGTGGGCCGGGCGGGCGCCATGTCAAGGCTTGGCGGCCCAGCCTTGCGCCCGCGGCGGGGCATCGCTACCGTACGCCAGATTCGCAGGGGGCCTCAGGGGACAATGGGCGCGTTCCTCGTTCCGATCATCGAAATCCTCTACTACGTCCTCAACATCTACATGTGGCTCATCATCATCTCGGCGGTGTTGAGCTGGCTCATCGCGTTCGGCATCGTCAATACCTACAACCGCACCGTAGCGACGGTCGGCGACTTCCTCTATCGCATCACCGAGCCGGTGTTGCGGCCCATTCGCCAATTTCTCCCCCATCTCGGCGGCATCGACGTGTCACCGATCGTCGCCATCCTGATCATATGGCTGCTGCAAGCGTGGCTCATCGCATTGATCCCCTACGTCTACCGGCTCTGAGCCCTTGCCGGCGCTGCCCTTCGTCGTGGTCAAGGATGGTATCCGCCTCGCTGTCCGGGTCACGCCGAAGGCTTCGTCCGAGCGGCTCATCGGGCTTGTCGAGGGCGCCGACGGCGGCGTCGCGCTCAAGGTGGCGGTGACCGCGGCGCCGGAAGCGGGCAAGGCGAACGAGGCGCTCCTCGCCTTGCTGGCGCGGCTGCTGCATCTGAAGCGGCGCGACGTCACGCTCGCGCTCGGTGCCGGCAGCCGCCGCAAGCTCGTGCATGTGGCAGGCGATGCCGCCGCGCTCGCGCGCCAGCTCGAGGAGGTCTTGCGGCCATGGTCCACACCAAGCTCATAGACGGCAAGGCGCACGCCGCCGCGCTCCGCGCGCGCGTCGCGGCAGCGGCAGCGGCGCTCAAGGCGCAGCATACCGTCGTCCCCGGCCTCGCCGCGGTGCTCGTCGGCGACGATCCCGCGAGCCACATCTATGTGCGCAGCAAGGGCAAGGCCGCCGCCGAGGCCGGGATCGCCAGCTTCGAGCACCATCTGCCCGCGAGCACGACCGAGGCCGATCTGCTTGCGCTGCTTGCGCGCCTGAACAACGACCCCGGCATCGACGGCATCCTGGTGCAGCTGCCGCTGCCGCCGCAGATCGCGGCGCAGCGCGTGATCGAGGCCGTCGATCCCGCCAAGGACGTCGACGGCTTCCATCCCGAGAATGTCGGCAGGCTGTGGAGCGGCGGCGATGCGCTTGTCCCGGGCACGCCTCACGGCTGCCTGCTGCTGCTGCGCGCCACGCTGGGCCGCCTCGGCGGCGCCGAGGCGGTGGTGATCGGGCGCTCGAACATCGTCGGCAAGCCGATGGCGGCGCTGCTGCTCGCCGAGAACTGCACCGTCACCGTGGCGCACTCGCGGAGCCGCGATCTCGCCGCGGTGACGCGTCGCGCCGACATCCTGGTGGCGGCAGTCGGCAAGCCGGAGCTGGTGCGCGGCTCGTGGATCAAGCCCGGCGCGACGGTGATCGATGTCGGCATCAACCGCGTCGAGGCGGGCGGCAAGAGCCGGCTCGTCGGCGACGTCGCCTTCGCCGAGGCGCAGGGCATCGCCGGCGCGATCACGCCCGTGCCGGGCGGCGTCGGGCCGATGACGATCGCCTGCCTGTTGCGCAACACCCTCGTCGCCGCCTGCCGCCGCCGCGGCCTGCCGGAACCGGCGATTTAGCATCGAGGGCTCGAACGCGGTGGCCACGATCGGCATTTGTTTGCCCGGAAGCGTTCCGCAGCTGTCGCTGAGCCGGGCGAGCCCGTTCAGAAGCTCACGGCGATGGTGAGCGATAGGAATTCGTCCGGGCTGTTCTGGGTGACGAATTCCTTGGTGCGGCGCGTGTAGCTGACGCTCAGTCGAGCGAAGGCGACATAGGCCATGATGCCGCCCGTCAGATCAACCACGACCGGGTGCTTCGACACGCTGGCGCTGTGCTCGAAGGAATTGCCGTCGAGGAAGATGTTGCGCGCGATGGCGCGGGCTTCAGCGCCGGCGAAGAGATACCACGCGGCCCATCGCCCTTCCAAGGCGCGGTGGTTGATGAAGTCGGATCCGGCCAAGGCCGGCTGGACACGCGGCTGGCCCCAATCCACCCGCAGTCCCTGGCCGATGCGGAAGAGGCCGCCGGCGGCGGCGTAGGTGAAGATGTTGCCGAGCGACGCATTCACCTCGGGCAGCAAATCGGCCTCGATCGGCCCGAGCCCGCCGGCGAAGCGCCATTGCCGCTGCTCGCTGAGGATGAGGCCGGGTTCGTCGCGCAGTTGCGAGCCCCAGCCATTGGCATGGCTCCCCCGGAACTCCGGTAATGGCGCGGCGCGATGCCACGTGTTCTGAGTCGCCTCGCCGCCAGCGCCGGGGCCGACGAGGCCGAGCGTCAGGTCGGCGCGATCGAGATGCGCGGCGGTCTCGCGATAGACGGTGAGCCCGCCATAGAGCCAGCCGGCGTAAGGCCGGTCGCGCGGATCGGGAATGCGCAGGAACAGGTTCTCCGGCGTGAACAGGCTCTGCCCGAAGAACAGCCCATAGCGGAGATTGCCCGGCGCTTCGGCGGGCAGCAGGACCGTGTCCGCGACAGCGCGGAGCCACGGATAGGCCAGGTCTCCGGGCGTTTGCTCGCCGGAGCCGAAGGAGACGCGCAGGCCCTGCGTGTAGTGCTTGTCGTGATGATCGATGAAGGAGTCGTTCTCCTCGACCAGATTGCTCGTCGCCGTGCTGTCGCAGGCCTCGCGCGCGCTGTTCGCCTCGCACGCGCGCGGCGTCCCGCCGAATGCGGCGACGCCGATGGCGGCGAGAACCGCCAGCCGGAGAAACCTCCCCGCTTGGGAAGGGACGCCTGGGGCTGCCTTGGCAAACCGCGGAGCAGGAGGGCGTCTCGACAATTGCAGCGGCGTACGAGCAGTGCCGCGCAGAGAGACGGCAATCTTTCTCATAAAGACGAATGTGCTTATCCAAGGTAGGTACCGTCTTTCCCAAACTGCTGAGGATGGAACGGGCTGTCAAGAAACAACCGGTGATTTATCGTGCCGCGTTCGCAACACGCTCAACGCTCAATCTAAACGATTGATGCATCCTCCAATGCGAGGAGGAGCGACGGAGCGGAACATCTCCACTCCGCCGACCTATCCGCGCTACTCCGCCGCCTGGCGATGCGGGTCTTTGCCTGCGCCGAACTCCTCGACGATCTTCGGGCAGAAGGCTGGTAGATCCTTCGGGCTGCGGCTGCTGATCACGCCGCGGTCGACCACAAGCTGCTGGTCGACCCAGTTCGCGCCGGCGTTCTGAAGGTCGACCTGGAGCGACGGCCAGGAGGTGATCTGGAGACCTTTCACCACGCCGGCATTGATGAGCGTCCAGGGCCCGTGGCAGAGCACCCCGATCGGCTTCTGCGCGTCCCAGAAGTGGCGGGCGAAGGCTACCGCCTTGTCGATGATGCGGAGCCGATCCGGGTTGGCGACGCCGCCGGGCAGGTGGACGGCGTCGTAATCCTCGGGGCGCGCCTCGTCGAGCGTCTTGTCGACCTTGATCTTCTCGCCGAATTTCTCATCCATGACCATCGATTGGATCTCGCCGCTCTTCGGCGAGACGACGTCGACCGTGGCGCCCGCCTGCTTCAGCGCCTTGTACGGCTCCTGAAGCTCGCTCTGTTCGACGCCGTCCGTCGCCAGGATCGCGATCCTCTTGCCGGTAAGACTTTGTGCCATGCTCGTTCTCCGTCGCTGCGGGGATTTTAGACCCTCCCAACGGCGTGGATTCGCACGTGTTCCGGTGTTTCCATGGGGTTGCCGCGGGCAACCGCGCGGGCAGCCATTGAGCGCCGGCTAGACGCGGCGCGACATCGCCTCGGCGCGCGATTTGAGCGACTCGTTCATGGCGGCGAAGCCGCGCTCGGTGCTGGCGCCGATCCAGCGCAGGAAGAGCGACGCCAGCACACCGCGAAACTCCTCCTCCTGGGTGAAGCGGCACTGTCCCTGCAGCGGCTCGATGCGGAAACGATGCTCGCCGTCGAAGAGGCCGGGAACGAGGAGATGGCCGAGCCAGCGGAACGTGCGTGGCGCCGCCACTTCGAGCACGCGCGGCCGGAACGTCATGGGCGAGCTGCCGGGCGGCGCGATCCGCACCCTGAGGCGCGCGCCCTCCTTGAGCTCGCCCGCGATCTCGGGGATGAAGGGGTTCCACTCGGGGTATGCCGCGAAATCCGTCAGCACCCGCCACACCGTCTCCGCCGGCGCCGCGACGGTGACGGCGTGGCGGAGCGTGCTCACTGCTTCGGCTGCAGGCGGAACGACGCCTCGGTCTTGGCGCGGATCTCGTCGAAGGTGACGCCGGGCGCGAGTTCGATGAGCGCCATGCCGCTGCCGCCCTTCTTGTCGATGGTGAAGACGCCCAAATCGGTGATCACCATGTCGACGACGCCGGCGCCGGTGAGCGGCAGGTTGCAGCGCTTCAGCAGCTTGGCCTCGTCCTTCGCCGTGTGCTCCATGACGACGACGACCTTCTTGACGCCGGCCACGAGATCCATGGCGCCGCCCATGCCCTTCACCATCTTGCCCGGGATCATCCAATTGGCGAGGTCGCCGTTCTCCGCCACCTGCATGGCGCCGAGGATGGAGAGATCGATGTGACCGCCCCGGATCATGGCGAAGCTGTCGGCGCTGGAGAAATAGCTGGTGGTGGGCAGCTCCGTGATGGTCTGCTTGCCGGCGTTGATGAGGTCGGGATCCTCCTCGCCCTCAATGGGAAACGGGCCCATGCCAAGCATGCCGTTCTCGCTCTGGAGCTGCACGCTGATGCCGGGCGGAATGTAGTTCGACACCAGCGTCGGGATGCCGATGCCGAGATTGACGTAGAAGCCGTCGCGCAGCTCCTTGGCCGCGCGCGCCGCCATCTGTTCGCGTGTCCAGGGCATGAATCGTCTCCTTACTTGTGGCCGCGCGGCCGTGTCGTGCGCTGCTCGATGCGCTTCTTCGGATGCTTCAGATGCACGATGCGCTGCACGAAGATGCCGGGGGTGATGATGTGGTCGGGATCGATCTTGCCGGGCTCGACCAGGTGCTCGACCTCGGCAACGGTCACCTTGCCGGCGGTGGCCATGATCGGATTGAAGTTGCGCGCGGTCTTGCGGTAGACGAGGTTGCCCTCGGTATCCGCCTTCCAGGCGTGGACGATCGAGAGGTCGGCGACGAGGCCGCGCTCCATCACGTATTTCTCGCCGTCGAACTCGCGCACCTCCTTGCCGTCGGCGATGAGCGTGCCGACGCCGGTCTTGGTGAAGAACGCGGGGATGCCCGCGCCGCCGGCGCGGATGCGCTCGGCCAGCGTGCCCTGCGGGTTGAACTCGAGCTCGAGCTGGCCGGCGAGGTATTGCTGCGCGAAGAGCTTGTTCTCGCCGACATAGGAGGAGATCATCTTGCGGATTTGCTTGCTCTCGAGCAGCAGGCCGAGCCCGGCGCCATCGATCCCCGCATTGTTGGAGATGACGGTCAGGTCCTTCACCCCGGCCTCGCGGATCGCCTCGATCAGCGCCTCCGGAATGCCGCACAGGCCGAAGCCGCCGGACATGATGACCATGCCGTCGCGCAACAGGCCGGCCAAGGCCGCATCGGCGCTCGAATAGACTTTGTTCGCCATGACAGATCGCTCCCCGTGGAGCGGCAACCGGCCGCCCGCTCTCGTGCGTGGGGATAGCACGACCGGGGCCGCGCTCGCCAGCCCCCGGCGGCTACGCCGCGCGCTCGCGCCGCAGGCGAATGAGCAGGAGCCGCGCGCGCAGCCGGTGCTCGGGACGGATATGGGCGGCGAAACTCCGCAGCGCCCCGAGCAGTAAGCCGATGTCGCCGCCGACGACCAGGGTCCTCAGCATCTTCGGGATGAGGCGTTGCGGCATGAGGAAACCGGCGAGCGCGCCCAGCACCCCGAATTTGACGCCGATCGGCGTGCGGGGATCGACGGCGCAGAAATAGGCGGCGAGCAGCTCCTGCGCGAAAGGCAGCGACGCCGCCAGCGCGCGCAGCCGCGACCACAAGCGCCGGCGCACCGCGCGCTCGAGGACGACCAGGCTTTTCGGCTCGTAGACAATGACTTCGTTCCCGGACATGGCGGCAATATGGCGCCGCGACGGGCGAGTCGCAATCAGTCGCGGGCTTTGCTATGGATCGGCGACATTCAGAGGAGGACGCCATGCTCGTCAGAGGTCACGCTGCCATCGTCACCGGTGGCGGCTCGGGGCTGGGCGCCGCCACCGCGCGCGCTCTCGCCAAAGAAGGCGCCAAGGTCGCGGTGCTCGACATCAACGAGGAAGGTGCCAGGAAGGTCGCCGGCGAGATCGGCGGCGTCGCCGTCAAATGCGACGTCGCGGACGGCCCGAGCGCCGAGGCGGCCGTCGCCCGAGCGCGCGAGGCGCATGGGCCGGCGCGCATCCTCGTCAACTGCGCCGGCATCGGCATCGGCGTGCGCATCGTCGGGCGCAACGGGCCGCACCCGCTCGACCAGTTCATGCGCGTCATCAACGTCAACCTCGTCGGCAGCTTCAACCTGATGCGGCTCGTCGCGGCCGACATGCAGAAGCTCGACGCCGTCGCCGAGGGCGAGCGCGGCGCCATCATCTCGACCGCCTCGGTCGCCGCGTTCGAGGGCCAGATCGGGCAGGCCGCCTATTCCGCCTCGAAGGGCGGCATCGTCGCGCTCACCCTTCCCGCGGCGCGCGAATTCGCGCCCATGGGCATCCGAGTCAACACCATCGCGCCGGGCCTCTTCGCCACGCCGCTGATGGGGAGCCTGCCGCCCGAGATCCAGCAGAGCCTCGGCGCCAGCGTTCCCTTCCCGCAGCGCCTGGGCAAGCCCGAGGAATATGCGCAGCTCGTCCTGTCGATCATCGCCAACCCGATGATCAACGGCGAGACGATCCGCCTCGACGGCGCGTTGCGGATGCAGCCGAAATAGCGGAGAAGCTCAGGGCGTGCGGAGCCGATCGCGGGTGGGCGCGATCTCGTCGATGGCGTGGGCGAGACGCAGATCGAGATCGGAGACGCCGGCCACGTCATGCGTCGTCAGCACGACCTCGACGCGGTTGTTGAGATTGAACCATTCGGGCGGGTGCTCCATCTTCGCGGCCAGGAGCGCCACTTGGTTCATGAAGCCCCAGGCCTCGCCGAAGCTGCCGAAGTGATAGACCTTGCGGATGGCATCGCGATCATCGACCTCGGTCCAACCATGCAGTTCCCTGAGAGCGGCCTTGCGCGCCGCCCCCGTCAGTCGCTCGACCATCGCCATCCTCCCGATCGGGGCTCGCCTGCGGGAGAAGTGGCCGGTTGCGGCGCATATATCAAGCGGCGTGGCGGGGTGACGCCATGAGCGGCACCCACAGCCTGCCGCCGTCGCTGGGCGACCTCGACGCCTTGGCCGAGCGCGCGCTCGCGACCATCCCAGCCGAGCTGAAGCGGCATCTCGGCCGGGTCGTCATCCGCGTCGTCGAGTTTCCCGACGCCGAGACCGAGGAGGAGATGGAGCTCGACAGCCCGTTCGACATTCTCGGCCTCTATCGCGGTGTGGCGCTGCCGCGCAAGAGCGTGAGCGACGTGCGTGCCGAGCCCGACCTGATCTTCCTTTATCGCCGGCCGCTCCTCGACTATTGGTGCGAGACAGGCGAGGATCTCTACGACCTCGTGCGCCATGTGCTGATCCACGAGATCGGCCACCATTTCGGCTTCAGCGACGAGGACATGGACCGCATCGAAGCGGAGGGGTGACCGAGCGAGGCGCACCGGTTCGCCGGCGTCGGCGCGATCAGAAGCTGACGGCGCCTAGAAGCCAGCAGATCCCAGCATTGATCCAGCATAACCTGGAGGCGCCGGAGCCGCTCGCGGTCGGCATCGCTCGCGGTGCCGCGCGACCGCCGCTCAAACAGCTCGTGCGCGATCTTTCGAGTTGCACGCGTCACTCCTCCCCCCGCTCGAGACGCTTTCGAGCTGTGAGCAGGACGGTAGCCGGGCACCGCAAGCCCGCTTATGGCCATCGGCCGGGAGCGCGCGCATAGGCTCCGCGCCGGCACATGCTGGTGACGGCGTCACCGATGCCCCAGGGGCGCCGCTTTGCGCCCCTGGTGTCACATCCGTGTGAGGTGACCCGGATGGTTTCTCCGATCATTGTGAAGGGTGCAGCAGCCGATCACACGCACCGCAACAGGAGGCAGCGATGAGCAGACACATGTTCCTGGCCGCGCTGGCAGCCATCGGCTTCGCGCCGCCCGGCAACGTCTGGGCGGACGATCAGCCTGTCGAGATTCAAATCGTGGACGCGATGAACAAGGCGTTCGGCGCGCATCCCGGGTTCCGCGCCAATCACGCCAAGGGCGTCGTGGTCGAGGGCAACTTCAGGGGATCTCCCGAAGCTGCGGCGTTGAGCAAAGCCGCGCTGTTCACGGGCGGCACGATCCCGGTGACGGTGCGCTTCTCCGATTCGACGGGGATACCGAACGTGCCGGACGGGTCTGCCGCCGCCAACCCGCACGGCATGGCCATCAAGTTCCATCTGCCGGACGGCAGCGATACTGACATGGTGATCAACTCGCTCAAGTTCTTCCCGGTTGCCAGCGGGGCCGACTTCCGCGACCTGTTGCTGGCGCTGGCCGCAAGCCCGCCGGACGCCGCCAAGCCGACGAAATTCGACCAGTTCGCGGCCGGTCATCCCAAGGTGCCGGCCGCGTTCGCTACCGCGTCCACGCCGGACAGTTTTGCCGACGAGCAGTATTTCGGCATCGATGCCTTCGTGTTCGTCAACAAGGCGGGTGAGAGGCAGGCGGTGCGCTACCAGATGGTACCAGAGCGCGTCGTTCATCTGGACGCGGCCGACGCGGCCACGCGAGCGCCGGACTTCCTAATGGACGAGCTGCCCGAGCGTCTAAAGCGCGGGCCGGTGACATTTCATCTCAAGGCCCAACTGGCCGCACCAAGTGATCCCACCAAGGACGCTACTCGGCCTTGGCCCGAGGATCGTAAGGTGGCCGACCTGGGCGAACTGACGATCGACAAGGCGGTTGCGAACAGCGCAGAGGCACAGAAAACGCTGCTGTTCCTGCCGGGCCAGCTCACCGACGGAATCGAGCCATCCGATGATCCGCTGATCGATGTCCGCAACGGCGCGTACGCCGAGTCATTCTCGCGGCGCAGTCCATGATCTGAACAGAAGAACGCTCTTGAGAGGTCGTCCTCGGGATGGCGAATCGGCGCCGGCCAAGGTTGAGATTACGTACCAGAAGAGCGCGGTATCGACCTGACCTCGTCGGCGCGGCATACGCGCTCGACGACACCGATCAGAGCCGAAGGCACTCCCGATTCAGGTCGGGGGACTGCCGCATGGCCTA
>DASVOY010000400.1:0-1958 GCA_036383115.1 Allostellaceae bacterium | reverse complement strand
GCTCGGCGAGCGCGGCGGCGCGCCGGAGCAAGGCGTTGGGCAGGAGCAGAACGGCGGCCGCGGCAAGCGCCGGCGGCGCGGGCGGCGCGGCGGACGGCGGCGGCGGCGCGGCGAGAGCGGGCCGGAGGGAATGCCCGCTTCCGACGAATACCGCCTCGACGAGTACGGCGCCACACCTTCAGATGACGCCACGCCGATCGCCGAAACGGTCGAGTATGTGCCGCAGCGACTGACGCGCGAGAACGCGGCCGAGGAGATGGCCGAGGCGCTGCACGCGGCGCCCGCCCCGGCGGTGGTCGAGAGCAGCGCTGAGAGCGTTCCCATAGCCGAGCGAGGCGATCCTGCGGCGGCCTTCGAGCCGCCGGCAAAAGCTTTTCCGGCCGAGCCGGCGAGCGAGGTGCCGGCCGGCGCCGCGGAGTCGAGACCGTCGAGCTCGGCCAATGCGCCGGCGCACGAGGTTACCGGCCCGCCGGCCAATCCCAAACGCGGCTGGTGGCGCCGGGTGATCGATTCCTGACGCGGCGGCTTAGCGCCGCCACGCCTTGAGGCGGCGCGCCGCTTCGGCCATCGCGGCCGTCGCGCCGGCGAAGGAAAGCCTGAGCGTCGCATTGCCGCGCGCGGGATCGAAGTCGATGCCCGGCGTGCAGGCGACCCCGATCTCGCGCAACATGCGGCGGCAGAACTCCGGGCTGTCGTTGGTGAGGTGGGCGACATCGGCGTAGAGGTAGAATGCGCCATCGGCCGGCGCGAAGCGGATGAAGCCGGCCTTGGGCAGCTCCTCCAGCAGCAGCGCGCGGTTGGCCGCGTAGCGCGCGACGTTGGCGTCGAGCTCGCCGCGGCAGTCGAAGGCGGCGATCGCCGCATGCTGCGACAGCGCCGGCGGCGAGATGAAGAGGTTCTGCGCCAAGCATTCGATGGCGCGCAGCATGTCCGGCGGCGCCACCATCCAGCCGAGCCGCCAACCGGTCATGGAGAAGTACTTCGAGAAGCTGTTGACGACGATCGCCTCGGCGCTCGTCGCCAGCGCGGTGGCGGCGGTCATGCCATAGGTGATGCCATGATAGATCTCGTCGGAGACGAAGCGGATCCCCATATCCCGGCAGTAGCGCGCGATGCCCGCGAGTTCGTGGGGCGCGAGCATGGTGCCGGTGGGATTGGCCGGGCTGGCGACGATGAGTCCGTCGAGCCGGCCGTGACGGCCGCGCAGCAGGTCGAGCGTCGCCTGGTAGCGGTGCTCGGGGCCGGCGGGCAGCTCGACGGGCACGAGGTCGAGGGCGGTCAGGATGTTACGGTAAGCTGGATAGGACGGCGCCGCCATGGCGACGTGATCGCCCGGCTCGAAGGCGGCGAGGAAGGCGAGCAGGAAGGCGCCGGACGAGCCGGTAGTGACGATAACGCGCGCCGGGTCGAGGGCGACGCCATTGCTCCGCCGGTAATGCGCGGCGATCGCCTCGCGCAGCGCTGGCAGGCCGAGCGCGTCGGTGTACCCCAGGGTCTCGCGCTCGAGCGCCGCCCGCGCCGCGGCGAGGACGGCGGCCGGCGCCGGCGTGGAGGGCTGGCCCACCTCGAGATGGAGCACGTCGTCGCCGGCGGCGGCGCGCTCGTTGGCGGCGCGCAGCACGTCCATGGCGATGAAGGGCGGGACTTGGCCGCGGCGTGCGAGCTTGAGGGCCATGGGCTCAGCGCACCGGCCCGGGACAGGTGCATTGACGCGCACCGCCGGAAAGGCGGATGGTAGCGTCGCTGACGGAGGTTCTGGCAGTGTTCTTGCGCATTTTCTCGCGGATTCTCTGCGTATTGCTGGCGTCGAGCGTGGCGCTGGCGGGCCGCGCCCGCGCGCAGGAGGTCAGCATGCTGCGCGACGCGGAGATCGAAACTATCATCCGCACCTACGCAACGCCAATCTTCACCGCGGCCGGCCTCGACCCCGCGGCGGTGCATGTCTACATCGTCAACGA
>DASVOY010000399.1:0-3383 GCA_036383115.1 Allostellaceae bacterium | reverse complement strand
CGATGTCGCCGCTCTTGCGTGGCCCGGTATGGCCGTCGCGCACGCGCTGGCTCCGGCTCGCGAGATCGATGCCGCGCCCCTCGGCCGCGGCGCGGCCCAGGGCGAGCGCGGTGCCGGAGGGCGCATCGACCTTGTGGCGATGGTGCATCTCCAGCACCTCGATGTCGTAGTCCTCGCCCAGGCGGCGCGCCGCCTCGGCGACGAGGCCGAGCAGCATGGTGACGGCCGGGCTCATGTTGGGCGCCCAGACGATGGGCGCGCGTTTCGCCGCCGCCTCGAGCGCCTTGCCCTGGGCGGCGTCGAGCCCGGTGGTGCCGAGGACGAGCGCCTTGCCGCGCTGGGCGGCGAGGCCGGCATGGGTGACCGCGGCCGCAGGCGCGGTGAAGTCGATCACGACATCGGCCGCGTCGAACAGCGCCGCCGTGTCCGCGCTCGCGGCCAGGCCGACCGGGCCGGCACCGGCGAGCTCGCCGAGGTCGCGGCCGAGCACGGGACTGCCCGGCGCCTCGGCGCCGCCGGCGAGGCGGAGGTCGTCGGCGGCCAGCACCTCCGCCAGCAGCATCCGTCCCATGCGCCCGCCGCACCCGGTGATGCCGACGCGAATCTCCGCCATGGCCGCCTCCGAGGTTCCTCTCGAGAGGGCTGCATGGGCATGGTGCGTCCTTCGAGACGCCGTCCTTCGACAAGCTCAGGACGGCTCCTCAGGATGAGGCCAAACCCAGTCTCGCCTCATCCTGAGGAGCCCACGAAGTGGGCGTCTCGAAGGACGCATGATGCCCATGCAACCTTCCCGAATCCGCTTTACCGGCCGGCACCGCAAATGACAAGCGGGCGCTGCGACCGCCCGCCTCTTCCCGCTCGACGCGAATTCCTCTACACCCTGCGCCCCATGACCCTGCTGCGCTCGGTCGCTACGGTCGGCGGCTATACCATGGTGAGCCGGGTCCTCGGCTTCGTGCGCGAGGTCCTGACGGCGGCCTATCTCGGCGCCGGGCCGATGGCGGACGCTTTCTTCGTCGCGCTCAGGCTCCCCAACATGTTCCGCAGCCTCTTCGCCGAGGGCGCCTTCAGCGCCGCCTTCGTGCCGCTTTTCGCGGGGGCCATCGCCAAGGACGGCCGCCCCGCGGCGCAGCGCTTCGCCGAGGATGCGCTCGCCGCGCTCGTCGTCGCCCTCATCGTCTTCGTCATCGCGGGCGAGGTGCTGGCGCCGTGGATCCTGCGCGTCATCGCGCCGGGCTTCGGCGCCGATCCCGACAAATTCGCTCTCGCCGTCGAGCTGACGCGGATCATGTTCCCCTATCTACTCTTCATGTCGCTGGTGGCGCTGCTGGGCGGCGTGCTCAATTCCGTCGAGCGCTTCGCCGCCACCGCGGCCACGCCGGTGCTGCTCAACCTCTTCCTCATCGGCGTGCTGCTCTGGGTGCGGCCCGTGACGGGGCAGGCGCTTGCCTGGGCGGTCACCACTGCCGGCTTCGCGCAATTCCTCTGGCTCGTGGTCTCATGCCGGCAGGCGGGGATGCCGCTGTCGCTGCCGCGCCCGCGCCTCAGCCCGGAGATCCGCAACCTCGTGCGCGTGATGCTGCCGGCGGTGCTCGGCGCCGGCATCACCCAGGTCAACCTCGTCGTGTCGACCGCGATCGCCTCGCTGCTGCCGACCGGTGCCGTCTCCTATCTCAACTATGCCGACCGGCTGAACCAGCTTCCCCTGGCGGTCGTCGGCATCGCCGTTGGCACCGCAATCCTGCCGCCGCTGTCGCGCCAGGTGCGCACCGGCGACGCCGCCGGCGCCATCGACACGCAGAACCGCGGCCTCGAATATGCGCTGCTGCTGACCTTGCCGGCGGCGATCGCGCTGGCGCTGGCGGCGCATCCCATCCTCACCGTGCTCTTTCAGCACGGCAAGTTCACCGCGGCGGATGCGCAGGCGACCGCGCCGGCGCTCGCGGCTTACGCCGCGGGCCTGCCGGCCTTCGTCCTGATCAAGGTATTGGCGCCGGGATTCTTCGCGCGCCAGGACACGAGGACGCCGGTCAAGATCGCGATGGCGACGATGGCGGTGAACATCGTGCTCACCGTCGCGCTCGGCATCGGGCTGCCGCTGGCTCATGTCGGCGTGGCGTTGGCGACGACGATCGCCGGCTGGGTCAACGCGCTGTCGCTCGCCGCGGTGCTGCACCGGCGCGGCCATTTCGCGCTTGATGCGCGCTCGCGCCGCTCGCTGCCGCGCATCGCGGTCGCCGCGCTCGGCATGGGCGCGCTCATCGTGCTGCTCCAATACGAGCTCGCCGGCGCGCTCGCGGCGAGCTTCAGCACACAGCTCACGGCCCTCACCGTTCTCGTCGGCGGCGGGCTCCTGAGCTTCGCCGCGCTGGCGCTCGCCTTCGGCGTCGCCGACTGGCAGGAGCTGAAGCGCCGGCTGCGGCGGCGGGCGGCTTGACCGGTGGCGGCGCGGCGGCGATAACCACGGCGCCATGAACCGCATCTTCTCGGGCGTCCAGCCCACCGGCAATCTGCATCTCGGCAACGATCTCGGCGCGATCCGCAACTGGGTGGCGCTGCAGCGCGACTACGACTGCATCTTCTGCATCGTCGACCTGCACGCGCTCACCCTTCCGCAGGATCCGAACGAACTGCGCAACCAGACGCGCGAGGTGACGGCCGCTTATATCGCCGCGGGCATCGATCCCGGGCGCTGCATCATCTTCAACCAGAGCACCGTGCCGGGCCATACCGAGCTGGCCTGGCTCCTGGGCTGCCTCACGCCCTTGGGTTGGCTCAACCGCATGACCCAGTTCAAGGAGAAGGCGGGCAAGCACCGCGAAGAGGCCGGGCTCGGTCTCTATGCCTATCCCGTGCTGATGGCGGCCGACATCCTGCTCTACAAGGCGACTCATGTGCCGGTGGGCGAGGACCAGAAGCAGCATCTGGAATTGGCGCGCGATATCGCCGGCGCCTTCAACCGGCGCTACGGCGTCGCGTTCTTCCCGCTGCCGGAGCCGCAGATCTTCGGCGCGGCGACGCGCGTGATGAGTCTGCGCGACGGCACCAAGAAGATGTCGAAATCCGACACCTCCGATTACTCGCGCATCAACATGACCGACGATGCCGACACCATCGCGCTCAAGATCCGCAAGGCCAAGACCGACCCTCAGCCGCTACCCGAGACTCTGGCCCAGGCCGAGGCGCGGCCCGAGGCGGCGAATCTGCTCGGCATCTACGCCGCCTTGAGCAGCCAGTCGCTCGAGCAGGTGATCGCGCAGTTCGCCGGCAGGAATTTCTCGGATTTCAAGCAGCAGCTCGCGGACCTCTCGGCGGAGGTGCTGGGGCGGATCGGCGGCGAGATGCGCCGCCTCCTCGCCGATCCCGGCTACATCGACGGCATC
>DASVOY010000398.1:0-2461 GCA_036383115.1 Allostellaceae bacterium | reverse complement strand
GCGCCAGTTCGAATGCCTCGCCAAGGCCGGCGCCTTCGACAGCCTCAACCGCAACCGCGCGCAGACCTTCGCCGCCTGCGAGATGCTGCTGCGCCATGCCGCCGCCGCCGCCAACGAGCGCGAGAGCCAGCAGGTGAACCTGTTCGGCGACGGCGACGGTCCCGTCGCGCGCGGCCCGGCGCTGCCAGCGGTGCAGGACTGGCCGTCGATCGAGCGGCTGCAGCACGAGTTCGACGCCATCGGCTTCTATCTATCGAGCCATCCGCTCGACGCCTATGGCAAGAGCCTCGAGCGCGTCGGCGTGGTGCGCTATGCCGATCTGCCGGCCGCGCTCGCCGGCGGCGGCGCCACCCGCTTCAAGCTCGCCGGCATCGTCGTCGGCCGCAAGGAGCGCACCTCGGCGCGCGGCAACCGCTTCGCCTTCGTCCAGATGTCGGATGCGAGCGGCGTCTTCGAGGTGACGCTCTTCTCCGAGGTGCTGGGCCAGGCCCGGCCGCTGCTCGACGCGGGCCAGCCCCTGCTGGTCACGGTCGATGTCCGCGCCGAGGAGGAGACGCTGCGGCTCACGGCGCAGCGCATCGAGGGGCTCGACGGCGTCGTCGCCCATGCCGCGGCCGGGCTCAAGGTCTTCCTCGGCGAGGGCGATGCGCTGGCCCCCTTGCGCGGGCTGATGCAGCGCGAGAGCGGCGGGCGCGGCCGTGTCACCGTGGTGGTCCCGGTGGCGCCCCAGCGCGAGGTCGAGATCGCGCTCCCCGGCGGCTTCAAGGTCAGCCCGCGCGTGCGCGCCGCGGTGAAGTCGCTCCCCGGCATCCTCGACGTGCACGACGTCTGACCCGCGGTCGCGCAGCGCGCGATGCCGGGTCTTTTACGCGAATGCTCGGCGATTTAGCCGCTGCCCGCGGCGCCTTTGGTGGTGGTCGGTAAGGTTTGGTCCCTAAGCTCGGCAAGGTCGGCGGTCTAGCCGCGGTGGAGGCCTGGAGCATGTTGGACCAGATCACCAGCATCAAGGAGCTGATCGAGCGGATCAATGCCTTCCGCGCGCAGATGACGGACCGCCGCCGCTTCGGGCGGCAGGAAGTGCTATGGGCGGCGACCGTGGAGATCCGCGGCAAGCGCTGCGAAGGGCTGATCGTCGACTTCTCGCCCGGTGGCGCGCGCATCCGCTTCGACGCCGAGGCCGAAAGCGGCGACGAGGTGATCGTCGTCATGGACCAGCTCGACGAGCTCGGCGCCAAGGTCATCTGGCAGTATGACGGCGAGGCCGGCGTCCATTTCGTCATGGCGCCCGAGGAAGTCGCGGCGCGCGTCAAGGCGGCGCAGGCCCTGGATCAGGGCGGGCCGCCCGCCGATCCGGCGAAGACTTAGCCTCGGGCCGCCCCCACCCCACCCCTCCCCCGCGCGCGGGGGAGGGAGGGACCCGGCGCACAGCGACGGGAGGGTGGGGCGCCTCACTCATTGACGTAGTCCGCGCCGCCAGCTTCGGCCTTGCCAAAACGCGCGAACCGCCCTATTTAAAGGCACTCTAAGCAAACCTCACGCGGGGATGCGGTGGCTTTCGCCATGGCGGAAGCGGCTGCTCCGGTGTCGACCCAGGTCGATGGACTCCCGCGGCGGCTCAACCGGAAAAGGACAGTACCCGATGGCTATTCCCGATTTCTCCATGCGCCAGCTTTTGGAAGCCGGCGTGCATTTCGGCCACCACACAAGGCGCTGGAACCCGAAGATGGCTCCCTACCTCTTCGGGGTACGGAACGGCGTCCATATCATCGACCTCGAGCAGACCGTGCCGATGCTGCACCGGGGGCTGCAGGCGATCCGCGACGTGGCGGCCGGCGGCGGCCGCGTGCTCTTCGTCGGCACCAAGCGCCAGGCGCAGGAGGGCATCGCCGAGGCGGCCAAGCGCTGCGGCCAGTATTACGTCAACCACCGCTGGCTCGGCGGCATGCTGACCAACTTCAAGACCATCTCGCAGTCGATCAAGCGCCTGCGCGAGCTCGACGAGCGCATCAACGAGCCGAATTCGGGCTTGACCAAGCGCGAGCTCCTGGAGCTGACCCGCGACCGCGACAAGCTCGAACGGGCGCTGGGCGGCATCAAGGAGATGGGCGGGTTGCCCGACATCCTCTTCATCATCGACACCAACAAGGAGGCGATCGCGGTCCAGGAGGCGAACAAGCTGAAGGTCCCGGTCGTCGCCATCCTCGACAGCAACTCCTCGCCCGACGGCATCGCCTTCCCGATCCCCGGCAATGACGACGCCATGCGCGCGATCCCTCTCTATTGCGAGTTGGTCTCGGGCGCCGTGCTCGACGGGCTCCAGGCCGAGCTGGCCGGGTCCGGCGCCGATATCGGCGAGCAGGAGGAGCTGCCGGCCGAGGCGCCGCCGCCCGAGGCGCTCCCCGCGGAGCCCGAGGGGGAGCAGGCCACGGCCTAGCCGCCGAGACGAAAAAAATCGAGCAAC
>DASVOY010000397.1:0-2160 GCA_036383115.1 Allostellaceae bacterium | reverse complement strand
AGCGCGACATGGCCCGGATGCAGCAGATCGAAGCAACCATTGGTGAAGACGATCCTGAGCCCGTTGCGCCGCCAGCGCTCGACATGGTCGAGGGCGAGGGCCACGGGGAGCACCTTGCGCGTCGCCAGCGTGTCGCGATCGACCAGTGTCTCGACCAGCTCCTTGGCATGGACGGCGGCGGTGCCGACCTTGCCGACGACGATCCCGGCGGCGACATTGGCGAGCCGCGCCGCGTCGCGGAACGAGGCCCCGGCGCCGAGCGCCGCCGCCAGCACCGCCACCACCGTGTCGCCCGCGCCTGAGACGTCGTAGACCTCGCGCGCTTCGGCGGCGAGCTTGTGGGTGTCGCCCGCCGCCTCGACCAGCATCATGCCGTCCTGGCTCAGCGAGACGAGCACGGCGGCGAAGCCGTGCTCGGCGATCAGCGCACCCGCCGCCGCGACGATCTCGGCCTCGCTGCCCACCGGCAGCTTCGTGGCGTCGCCGAGTTCGCGCCGGTTGGGCTTGATCAGCGTCGCGCCGCGATAGGCGCCATAATCGATGCCTTTGGGGTCGACGATCACGGCATGCCCGGCTGTGCGCGCCGCGGCGATGATCTCCGCCGCCACGCCGCCGGCGAGCACGCCTTTGGCGTAGTCCGAGATGATGGTCACCTGCTGATGCGGCAGCACCTGCCGCACCATGCGCAGGAATTCCTCGCGCATCGCGCCCTTGAGCGGCGCCACCTGCTCGCGGTCGGCGCGCAGCATCTGCTGCGTGCTGGCGATGTAGCGGGTCTTGACCGTGGTGGTGCGCTCGCGTTCGGTCAGCACATGCGCCTCGATGCCGCCCAGCGCGGCGATCAACCCGCCGACCTCGCGCCCCGCCGGGTCGCCGCCGGTCACCGAGACGAAGCAGGGCTGGAGGTCGAGGGCATGGAGGTTGCGCAGGACGTTGCCCGCGCCGCCCAGGCTCCGCTGCTCGCGCTCGACGCGCAGGACCGGGATGGGTGCCTCGGGCGAGACGCGCTCGACCCGGCCGTAGACATAATGGTCGAGCATGACGTCGCCCACGCAGAGCACGCGCGAGCGGGCGAGGGATTCGACCAGAGGTATAAGATCGGCATCCGACATGGCCCCCCTCTTAAGGCCGATCGGCCGGATCTGGCAAGCAAAACCGCCGCGCCTTCCGGCGGTGGCGCAAGCCGCGGCCCTGCCCCATATTCGGTCAATGATCAACCGTCGCCTCGGCCGGGCCCGCCAGCCGCCGCAACGGCCGGCGCCCCGGGCGCCGGCCGGCAGCCGGATCTATGCCGTGGGCGACATCCACGGTCGCGCCGACCTGCTGCGCCAGATACACCAGCTCATCCATGAGGACGCCTATCGACGCCAGGCGCCGCGAAACGTGGTGGTCTATCTGGGCGACTATATCGATCGTGGCGACGAGTCGCCCGCGGTCATCGACCTGCTGCTGGACGAGCCGCTGCCCAGCTTCGACAGCATCCATCTCAAGGGCAACCACGAGGACAGCCTGCTCCGGTTCCTCACCGACACCGGCGTCGGCCCGGCCTGGACCTTCTATGGTGGCGCGGCGACGTTGCGGAGCTACGGCGTCCGGCCGCCCGAGCCGGCGACGCGGCCCGACGAGCTTGCTCGTGCCCAGCGCGAGCTTGCGCGGCTGCTGCCGGAGCGCCATCGGCGCTTCATGCAGGGCCTAGCGCTCACGCATGAGGAGGGCGACTATTTCTTCGCCCATGCCGGCGTGCGGCCCGAGACGCCGCTCGACCGGCAGAGCGAGGAGGATCTGCTGTGGATTCGCGACGAGTTCCTGCTTTCCGCGGCCGATTTCGGCAAGATCATCGTGCACGGCCATACCATCACCGAACAGCCCGAGCTGCGGCCCAACCGCATCGGCATCGATACCGGCGCTTTCGCCAGCGGCACGCTCACCTGCCTCATCCTCGAAGGCAGCCAGCTGGGATTCCTGCAGACCTGAGCGCGGGCCGAGGCCGCGCCAAGCGGCGGCGAGCCTCCTCGATGGCGCCGCTCAACTCCGCGGCGCGTGCTTGCCGAGGATGCGCTGGAGGGTGCGACGGTGCATCTTGAGCCGGCGCGCCGTCTCCGAGACGTTGCGGTCGCATTGCTCGAAGACGCGCTGGATGTGCTCCCAGCGCACGCGGTC
>DASVOY010000396.1:0-1512 GCA_036383115.1 Allostellaceae bacterium | reverse complement strand
CGGGATGAACCAGGTGCAGGGCGCGCCGCCTTCGATCGCCGCGAGCGGATGCAGCCGGTCGCCGCGCGCGATCACCATGCGGCAGCCGGCGGCCATCGCGATGCGCGCGGCGGCGAGCTTCGTCACCATGCCGCCCGAGCTGTAGCTCGAATTCGCCTCGCCGCCCATCGCCTCGATCTCGCGCGTGATCTCGCGCACCTCGGGAAGGTGCCGGGCGGCCGGATGCTTGCGCGGATCGGCGGTGTAGAGCCCGTCGATGTCGGAGAGCAGCACCAGCGTGTCGGCGCTGATCATCTGCGCCACGCGCGCGGCGAGGCGGTCGTTGTCGCCGAAGCGGATCTCGGTCGTCGCCACCGTGTCGTTCTCGTTGGTGACCGGCACGGCGCCCAGCGCCAGGAGCTGCTCGAGCGTGGCCCGCGCGTTCAGATGCCGCCGCCGCTCCTCGGTATCCTCCGGCGTCAGCAGGATCTGCGCCACGGTGAGCCCGTGCTGGGCGAGCGCCTCCTGATAGGCATGCGCCAGGCGGATCTGACCGGTCGCGGCGGCGGCCTGTTTCTCCTCGAGCTTGAGCGCGCGCCCGGCCAGGCCGAGCTGGCGGCGGCCGACGGCGATGGCGCCGGAGGAGACGATCAGCACCTCCTGGCCACGCGCGCGGCAGCGGGCGAGGTCCTCGACCAGCGCCGCCAGCCAGGACCGCCGGATATCGCCGGTCGCGTCGTCGGCCAAGAGCGCCGAGCCGATCTTGACGATGAGCCGGCGCGCGCTGGCGAGGCTGCCGCTCATGGCGAATAGGCCTGTTCGGGTTTGGGCTCCGCGGGTTTCTCGCGCTCGGCCTTGATCACCGCGAGCAGCGCCGACATTGTTTCGGGCACGCCCTTGCCGGTGGCGCCCGACAGCACGTGCACCTCGCGCTTGCTGGCGCGCCTCAGCTTCTGGCGCTTCTTGGCCAGCTCCTCGGCGGGCACGGCATCGCTTTTGTTGAGGCCGATGATCTCGGGCTTCTCGGCGAGGCCGTGGCCGTAGGCCTCGAGCTCGCGGCGGATGGTGCGCCAATGCCCGACCACGTCCTCCGCGGTGCCGTCGATCAGATGCAGGATCACGGCGCAGCGCTCGACATGGCCGAGGAAGCGATGGCCGAGCCCGGCACCTTCGCTCGCCCCCTCGATGAGGCCGGGCAGGTCGGCGATGACGAACTCCTCGCCATGCACCTGCACGACGCCGAGCTGCGGCTTCAGGGTGGTGAAGGGATAATCGGCGATCTTGGGCTTGGCGCGCGACACCGCGGCGAGCAGGGTCGACTTGCCGGCATTGGGCAGTCCCCCCAGCCCGGCATCGGCGATGAGCTTCAGGCGCAGCCAGACCCAGCGCTCGTCGCCGGGCCAGCCCGGATCGGCGCGGCGCGGCGCGCGGTTGGTCGAGCTCTTGAAATGCGCGTTGCCGAAGCCGCCGTCGCCGCCCTTCAGGAACACGTGCCGCTCGCCCGGCCTGGTCAGGTCGAGCAGGACCTGGTCG
>DASVOY010000395.1:0-7873 GCA_036383115.1 Allostellaceae bacterium | reverse complement strand
GCGATCCTCACCCACGCCGTGCTCGGCGGGCACGCGGCAACGCCGGATCTGGCGGTGCGGCGCTACGGCGAAGTCCTGCAGGCGCTGCGGAACAGCGGCGGACCGGTAGATCCCGGCCCGCATCGTTAGCGGCTCCGGCGGTCGCCCTCGGCGCGGCGACACAGCGTCTTGACGTAGCTCCCCTTGCCGATGTCGTCCGCGAAGGCGGAGCGCGCCACCACGTCCTGCCAGCCATTGGCGCAACCGAGCTCGTTGTCGACGCGGATCGCCATCACGTCGCGTGCCGTCGCCTCGGTGCAGGCGCCGGGCGCGAGCGACGTCTGGCAGATCAGAACGACGGCAACGAAGCCCGACATGCCTTGCCTCGCGCTTGCCTGGTGACCGAAGATGCGATGATAAGCCGTGGAAGCCCTGGGCGGGTGGCCGGACACTTCATTTTGCGAGGACGATCTCGACGCGCCGGTTCTTCTGGCGGCCATCCGGATTGTCGGAACCGTCCGGCTCGGTGTTGGCCGCGACCGGTCGCTTGGCGCCAAGCCCCTGCGTCGTCATCCTGGCGTTGCTGAGACCCTCCTTCTGCGCGAGCCACTGCTTCACCGCGTCGGCGCGGCGCTCAGAGAGCTTTTGATTATAGGCATCGCTTCCCTTGGAGTCGGTGTAGCCCTCGATGCGGAAGTCACGCCCCCGCCCCTTCTCCTTGATGACACCAGCGACATCGTGGAGCGTGCTCTGCGCCCGCGGAAGAATCGCGGCCTTGTCGAAGTCGAAGAGCACATCGGCCGCAACTTCGATGCGTATCTCGGTGGGCGTCTCCTTGACATTCAGCGCTGCGGTCTTGCCGCCGGTGTCGATGACCGTGTAGCGCAGCTCGCGCCCGGCAAAGACGAGATCGACGACACGCCCGCTGAGAACGAGATCAGCAGTGCGGGCCTTGAGATCGGCGGGCGTCTGCGCATTGGCTGTTGCCGCTCCGGTCAGCAGCAACGCGACCAGCACGTGGCGCGGCATGGAAGCCTCCGCTCAACGAGACAGCGGCACGTCGTCCATTGGGATGAAGTGAGGCACGACGATGCTGATCTTCTGCACGCCCTCCGGCGGCGCGGGGAACCTTGCCCACAGATTGATGCTGCTCTTCGGCGCGATGTTATCGAGCGTTCTGCTGCACAGGCAATGATTCGCCGAGTCCCTCACGACGAGATACTTCTTCTTGTTTGCCGTGTCCGCCAGATAGATGCCGCCCACGTCGTAAGTCTCTCCCACGTTCGGATCAGCCAGCATGTTCGCATCGAGCGGCTGTCGGAGTCGTTGACGATGGTGAACTTCAACGTCACGACGCCATTGCTCGTTTTCAGATCCTGCACGTCCAGCTTCACGCCCGGCGCCTCGCCATCGGTCGTGGCGATCGTTTCCGCCGCGACGGCGGAGCCAAACCAGGCGAGCGAGAGAGCGCTCGCCGCCATCATCAGACGCATGGCATTCCTCCTCGGATCGGTCGGAAGTCGGGCAACTCGCTCGCTTCCGGCGAGAACGCACGGCGAGCGTGCGGCCGCCCCTAAAGGACGGGAATGCTCTGAGTGTGCAACGACGGGCGCGGAGAACACCTCGACGCGCCACCGCAAGATTAGCATATCCCACGCTGCCGGGAACCGGAAATCCGTGATGCGCGTCGGCACCGGCGCCTGAATTTCTCACTCGGCGGGTTGGGCCACGCGCGCCGCCTCGCGGCTCTCCTCGGCGAGCCGGCGCAAAGTGTCTGCCGTCGCGGCATCGGCGGGGAAGAAGGCTTCGAGCGCCAGCTCCGACAAGGTGATGTCGACGGGCGTGCCGAAGATGGTCGTCGTGCTGAAGAAGGCGAGGATTCCCGCTTCGGTCATGAGCTGGAACGGTACGGCGACATCGGCGTAGTCGTGCTCGGCGCCGCGTCGGCTGGCGGGCGCGGGATAGTCGAGCAGCTCGCTCCACAGCGCGCTCAGCACGGGGTCGGCGGTGAGGTCGATCTGGCGGCGCAGCCGCGCCAGCAGATGATCGCGCCACTCCGCGAGGTTGACGGTGCGCGGTGCCAGTCCCTTGGGGTGGAGGCCCAGGCGCAGCACGTTGACCGGCGGCTTCAGCAAAGCAGGCTCGGCGCCGGCAAGGAGACGTTGCGCCGCGCGGTTGGCGGTGACGAGCGTCCAATGGCGATCGACGGCGATCGCGGGATAGGGCTCGTGTCCGGCGAGCACGAGGTCCACCGCCTTGCGCGCCGCCGCCAGCGCGGGATCGCCGAGCGGGCGCTCGGGAAAGAGCGGCGCATAGCCGGCGGCGATCAGCAGCAGGTTACGCTCACGCAGCGGGATCTCGAGCCGGTCGCTCAGATGCAGCACCATGTCGCGGCTCGGCAGCGAGCGTCCGGTCTCGAGGAAGCTCAGATGCCGCGTCGATATGTCGGCCTCGCAGGCGAGCGCGAGTTGGCTCATGCGCCGGCGCTGGCGCCATTGGCGCAAGAGACCGCCGACCGGCGTGACCGTCCTCGTCATCTGAGGACGATAGCGCAGCCCGCCGCGCGGCTCCAATTACCTCCGACGTAATCCTGTGGTTACCGCAGGGGTAATCGCTTCCGTGCCGGCGCTGCGGAACCATGCGTATCAGGCAACGCGACCGCGATGCCGCATCCCGAGGAGATCAGCATGAGCACTGTCACCGACCTAATCGACCGCTACATCGCCATGTGGAACGAGACCGACGCCGAGCGCCGGCGCGAACTCATCGCGCGGGTCTGGACCAGGACCGCGAGCTATGTGGACCCGGCGGTGCAGGGCGATGGCCAAGCCGGCATCGACGCCATGGTGAAAGCGGTGCAGGAGCGCTTCCCCGGCCACCGCTTCCGCCGCACCAGCGACGTCGACGCCCATCACGACCGCGTCCGCTTCGCCTGGGAACTCGCGCCCGAGGGCGGCCCCGCAATCGTGAACGGCATCGATTTCGGCGTCGTGGCGGCGGGCGAGCGGCTCCAGGCCATCACCGGCTTCTTCGACCGCGTCGCGCAGCCGGCGGGCTAACCAATCGTCGCGGCGGGACGAGCGCCCGGCGGCACCACCTCGCCGGGCGCGCTCGGCTAACCGGCGCGCCCGGCGAGGACGCGGCCCGCGACGGCGTCGAGCTTGGCCCCGAGCGCCGCGTCGCGGGCCTCGGGCGCGGTGATGAGTGCGTTGTCGAGCGCGTGGCCGCAGCCTTGCGGGCAGGGCTCGCGCCGCTGGCCGAGCGACGGCACCACCGCCTTGACCAGGGCCCGCGCACGATCGGCGTTGGCGAGCAGCACGCCGATGATCATGTCGACGGTGACGTGGTCATGTTCGGGATGCCAGCAGTCGAAATCGGTGACCATGGCGACGGTGGCGTAGCAGAGCTCTGCCTCGCGCGCGAGCTTGGCCTCCGGCATGTTCGTCATGCCGACCACGGAGCAGCCCCAGCTCCTATGGAGGTTGCTCTCGGCCAAGGTGGAGAATTGCGGCCCCTCCATGCAGAGATAGGTGCCGCCCTTATGCATGACGATGCCAGCCTCCTTGCCGGCGGCGGCCAGCGCGTCGCCGAGCCGCGCGCAGACCGGGTGGCCGAAGGCGACATGCGCGACGAGGCCGGTGCCGAAGAAGCTCTTGGCTCGCGCGACGGTGCGGTCGATGAACTGGTCGGCGAGCACGAAGGCGCCGGGCGGCAGTTCCGCCTTGAGGCTCCCCACCGCGGAGAGCGAGAGCAGATCGGTGACGCCGGCGCGCTTCAGCGCGTCGATGTTGGCGCGGTAATTGATCTCGGAGGGCGGCACGCGGTGGCCGCGGCCGTGGCGTGGCAGGAAGACGACGCGCGTGCCCAAAAGATTGCCGAAGCAGAGCTCGTCCGAGGGCTCGCCGAAAGGCGATGCGACACGCCGCCACTCGACGTCGGTGAGGCCGTCGATCTGATAGAGGCCGCTACCGCCGATGATGCCGATGACGGGCGGGTTCACTGCCATGGCCGGGTTGCTCCTTGCGCAGGAGGCGCCAGTGTTCCAGGCGTTGCGCGTGTGAGCAACAGCCAATTCGGCGCTGCAGCCCCTTCACCCTCCCGTCGCTTCGCGCCGGGGTGAGGGTGCCGCAGGCTCAGTGCACGTCGGACCAGATCTTGCGCTTGGCGCCGTAGAGCACGCCGGTCATCGCCAGCAGGAAGATGAGCACCTTCGCGCCGGTGTATTTGCGCTCCTCCATGGTGGGCTCCGACGCCCAGGTCAGGAAGGTCACGACGTCATACGCCTCCTGAGGGAGCTCCGGCTTCGTGCCGTCGGCGTAGGTCACGTCGTTGCCGGCGAGCGGCGGCGGCATGGCGATCTGATGGCCGGGGAAATACTTGTTGTAGTACATCCCATCGCCGAGCTTGAAGCCGGGCGGCGGATCGCTGTAGCCGTTGAGCAGGCTGAAGACGTAGTCCGGGCCGTCGGCGCGCGCCTTGACGATGAGCGAGAGATCGGGCGGCAAGGCGCCGTTGAGCGCGGCGCGCGCCGCCTGCTCGTTCGGGAAGGGCGCCACGAACTTGTCCGAGGGCCTGCCCGGGCGCTGGAACATCTCGCCCTGGTCGTTGGGGCCGTCGGTCACCTGGTGCTGCGCGGCGAAGGCCTTCACCTCGTCCTCGGTGTAGCCGAGGCCGCCGCCCGGGCCGCCCGGTCCCAGATCGCGGTAATGCAGGAAGTTCATCGAGTGGCACTTCGAGCAGACTTCCTCATAGACCTGGAAGCCGCGCTGCGCCGCGGCGCGGTCGATCGTGCCGAAGGGACCCGCGAAGGACCAGGGCTGGGGCGGCGTCAGCAGCGCCGGCGTCTCTTCCTCGGCTTTGGCCGCCGCGACCGCGAGCAGGATTGCGGCGACGCCCGTGAGGGCGAAAACGATCTTGCGCATCAAGGCTTCTCCATCGGCCGCGTCGCGCCGGCGAGGCGCGCGCCGCCCTTGGCGGTGACCGCGGCGCTGATACTGGTCGGCAGCGGCAGCGGCCGCTCGACCTTGCCCATGAGCCACATCAGGAAGAAATGGGCGAAGTAGTAGAGTGTGGCGATGCGGCCGACGACGACGTACCAGCCCTCGGGCCGGTGCGCGCCGACATAGCCCAGCACGAAGACATCGATCACGAGGAGCCAGAAGACCCATTTGTAGATCGGCCGGAAGCGCGCGCTCCGCACCTTCGAGGTATCGATCCAGGGCAGGAAGAAGAGGATGAAGATCGAGGCGAACATCGCGATCACGCCGGCGAGCTTGGCCGGGATGAAGAGGATGTCCGGCACCGAGCGCAGCATCGCGTAGAACGGCAGGTAGTACCATTCGGGCACGATCTCGAGCGGCGTCTGCAACGGGTTCGCCGGGATGTAATTCTCCACGTCGCCAAGCACGTTCGGCATGTAGAAGACGAAGATGGCGAAGACGATCAGGAGCACGCCGAGCCCGAACATGTCCTTGACGGTGTAATACGGATGGAAGGGGATGGTGTCCTGCGGCCCCTTCTTGTCGATGCCCAAGGGATTGTTCGAGCCGTGCTGGTGCAGCGCGATCAGATGCAGCGCCACCACCGCGACGATGACGAAGGGCAGCAGGTAGTGGAGCGAATAGAAGCGGTTCAGGGTCGGGTTGTCGACGGCAAAGCCGCCCCACAGCCAGGTGACGATGTCGTTGCCGACGACCGGGATCGCCGAGAACAAATTGGTGATGACCGTGGCGCCCCAGAAGCTCATCTGCCCCCAGGGCAGCACGTAGCCCATGAAGGCGGTGGCCATCATCAGCAGCAGGATGACGACGCCCAGCATCCACAGGAGCTCGCGCGGCTCCTTGTAAGAGCCGTAATAGAGCCCGCGGAAGATATGGATGTAGGTGACGATGAAGAAGAAGGACGCGCCGTTCATGTGAACGTAGCGCATAAGCCAGCCGTAATTCACGTCGCGCATGATGCGCTCGACGGAATCGAAGGCGTAATCCACATGCGGCGTGTACTGCATGGCGAGGAAGATGCCGGTGGCGATCATGATCACCAGCAAAATCCCGGCGAGCGAGCCGAAATTCCACCAATAGCTCAGGTTCTTCGGCGTCGGGTACTCGTACAGCTCATGCTGCATGAAGGTGAAGACCGGCAGGCGATGGTCGATCCATCGCACGATCTTGTTCTCTTGCGGAGGGGCAGCCATGCCGGGCTCTCCTAACCGATCTTGACGGTGGTGTCGGTGGTGTATTGGTAGGGCGGCAGATAGAGATTCTTCGGCGCCGGACCCTGGCGGATGCGACCCGAGGTGTCGTATTGCGAGCCGTGGCAGGGGCAGAACCAGCCGCCATAGTCGCCGCGCGGGTCCGTCGGCTTCTGGCCCAGAGGGACGCAGCCGAGATGGGTGCAGACGCCGATCACGATGAGCCATTCCGGCTTCTTGACGCGCTCGGCATCGGTCTGCGGGTCGCGCAGCGAATTGACGTCGACCTCCTGCGCCGCCTTGATCTCGGCTTCAGGGCGGTGGTCGATGAAGACCGGCTTGCCGCGCCACTTGACGGTCAGGCGCTGCCCCATCTGCACCGGCGCCAGATCCACCTCGGTGGTGGAGAGCGCCAGCGTGTCCTTGGCCGGCTCCATGCTGTCGATCAACGGCCACACCGCCGCCGCCGCGCCGATGCCCGTGAGCGCCGAGGCGGCGATCGTCAGAAAGTCGCGCCGCGACGCCGAATCCGGGGTATGCGCACCCATCGGCTTCGGTTGCGCCGTATCCGCCATAAGGCACCTCTCCCTTAACCTGACCGCCGCAGCAGCTTCCCCCGTGGGGCGGTAATTGGACGCCGCGGAACCTATACCTTGGAATGTTTCCGGCCATGCGACATCCTGCCGCATAACCGGCCTAGCCCCTTGGCGGACGCGGATATAATCGGTTCCTTCCGCCATGCGCCTCGCCCTCTACGAGCCCGACATCCCGCAGAACGCCGGCGCCCTGCTGCGCCTCGGCGCGTGCCTGGGCGTGCCCGTCGACATCATCGAGCCCTGCGGCTTCGTGCTGAGCGACCGGCGGCTGAGGCGCGCCGGGATGGATTATCTCGGCACGGCCGATCTCACCCGCCACGAATCGTGGGCGAGCTTCCTCGCCCAGCGCCGCGGCCGGCTGGTGCTGCTGACGACGCGGGCATCCCTGCCCTATCATCGCTTCGCCTTCGGCGCCGACGACACGCTGCTGCTGGGCCGTGAGACCGAAGGCGTGCCCGACGCGGTGCATCAGGCGGCGGACGCGCGGCTGCGCATTCCGATGCGGCAGGGACTGCGCTCGCTCAACGTGGCACTCGCCGCCGCCATGGTACTCGGCGAGGCGTTGCGTCAGACCGAGGCGTTTCCGAGGGAGACCTTATGACCGATCCCACCGCCGCCGAGACGCTCAAGCAGCGCGCCGCCCAGTGGTTCGAGACCTTGCGCGACCGCGTCTGTACCGCCTTCGAGGCGATCGAGGCGGAGTATGCGGGCAAGCGCCCAGGGGAGGGAGAGGCCGGCCGCTTCGAGCGCAAGCCGTGGTCGCGCGAGGGCGGCGGCGGCGGAACAATAGCGCTGATGCATGGCCGCGTCTTCGAGAAGGTGGGCGTCAACGTCTCGACCGTCTGGGGCGAGTTCTCGCCCGAGTTCCGCGGCCAGATCCCCGGCGCTGCCGAGGACCCGCGCTTCTGGGCCTCAGGCATCTCGCTCGTGGCGCATCTGTGCTCGCCGCTGGTGCCGGCGGTGCATATGAACACGCGCCATATCGCGACCAGCAAGGCCTGGTTCGGCGGCGGCGCCGATCTGACGCCCATGGTCCCCGACGAGACCGATACCGCCACCTTCCATGCCGCGCTGAAGGCGGCCTGCGATCGTCACGACCCCGGCTACT
>DASVOY010000394.1:0-2238 GCA_036383115.1 Allostellaceae bacterium | reverse complement strand
CTGATCGGCGGCTCCGAGCCGCGCAAGGACGGGGTCGCGCTAGGGTATTAGGGGCGGGGAACTCGCATCGGCGGACTGCTCGGGCGAGACGCAGCGATAGACCTGGATGCTGCGATCGCCCTGCCGCCGGACCTGCTCGAGCCGCGCGGTGGCCTCCCGCCCGCTGCAATAGCGCGCCGCACGCTCATTGGCCTGCTCGACATTCGCGGCCTCGATGGTATAGGTCGGGCCGGTGCAGCCGATGAGGATGGCGACCAGCGTCAGCGAGAGGCATAAGCGAGGCATTCCGTCTCCTCGTGCGGGGTGACAATCGAGCTACGCCGTTACCTACGACTAAGTTCCCGCTTGTATCCCCGCGTCATCGTACGCGCTGAAGCCGAAGGGGAGGAGAACGCGATGATCACCACGGATCTCAGGGGCAAGGCGGCGCTCGTCACCGGCGGCGCCTCGGGCATCGGGCTCGCCACGGTCGAGCTCCTTCTCGCTTGCGGCGCCAAGGTGGCGATGAGCCACCTGCCGGACGATCCGCGCGCCCGGAATGAGATCGAGCGGCTGCGGTCGCATGGCCACCAGGTGGTGGGCGCGCCGGGGGATGTGTCGCGCGCCGGCGAGGCCGAGCAGATGGTGCGGGACGCGATCGCGCAGCTCGGCGGTCTCGACATCCTCGTCAACAATGCGGGAACGCCGGGCACCAAGGCGCCGATCGCCTTTGCCGATCTCGATGCCATGAGCGAGGCGTTCTGGCAGACCATCCTCTCCACCAACCTGATCGGGCCGTTCCGTTGCAGCCATGCTGCGGCGCCGGCGCTCAAGGCATCGCGCGGCGCCATCGTCAACACCGCCTCCGTTGCCGGGCTGGGTCGCGTCGGCAGCAGTATCGCCTACGGCGCCAGCAAGGCGGGATTGGTCAATCTGACGCGCTCGCTCGCCGTGGCGCTCGCGCCGGAGGTGCGGGTGAATGCGGTGGCGCCGGGTTTCGTCGATTCGCCCTGGACCCAGGACTGGCCGGCGGAACGCAAGCGCGACTACGCCGGCATGTCCTTGATGAAGCGCGCCTGCACGCCCGCCGATATCGCCGAGGCGATCCTGTTCCTGGCCGCCGGCAGCGCCATGGTCAACGGCCACACGCTGCCCGTCGACGGCGGACTTATCTGAGGGCGGAGGAAGCGGAACGCTCGCGGCGATCGGTCCGTTGGCTCAGGCACCTGAACTCCAGTGGGCCAGACAGCCAAGGAGGCTGTCGATGTCCGGCAGCCTGACTACGGCGGTAATCGACACTTTCCGCGGCGCGCCAGCGAAGGGCATGCTCGTCGACCTGTTCCGGCTTCCTCGCGGCGTCGGCGAGCGCCATCACCTGAGGACGATCGAAACCAACGACCGGGGCGCGATCGACACGCCTCTGCTTCAGGGCGATGCGCTTGCGCCTGCCACCTACGAGCTGCTCTATCACATCGGCCGGTATTTCAAGGCGCAGCGTGTGCCGCTCGACGACGGCCCGTTCCTCGACGTGGTGCCCGTGCGATTCTCCATCGCCGACCCGAACCGAGCCTATCATCTGGCGCTGCTGACGACCCCCTCGTCCTACACGGTGTACCGCGCTTAGGGGAGAGCGCGCGCAGATCGGTTTCCTTGCGGCGGCAAGGGTTTATCCCTACATCCAGAGAGCAAGCGGGCGAGCGCGACAATATCCCCAGGCCGCGCCGGGTTGACGGCGGCGCGCTCCCCGCGCATACAAGGCGCCGTCCCGCGCATGGTGCAGCGCGGGAGGCTGGGGCGGCCCCGGCCCGGAAGCTCAGCGGCACGATCACGCAATAGAATGAGCGGCCCCCGCCCCGGGCGGTTGAGCCGGTCGGAGAGAGTTGCGCAAGATGAACGATCTCGTCCTCAGGCATGGCCTCGCCTTCGAGGATCTTTACCGCCGCGACGGGCTGGTCAGGCTCGACGGCGCCTTCATCGCGCATCTCAAGGGCGCCGACGTCGCCCTGCACAACCGGCTGGTGACCGCGCGGCGCGACCCGGCATCGCTCGACCGCAAGGCCGAATCCGATCTCCTGGTCGATCTCGCGCCCCATCTCGAGGATTTCATCGGCGACCTCTTCGGCATCGCGCCTGAGATTGGCGCGCTTCAGGCACGCCATGACGAGCTCGCGCCGGTCTACACCGTGAAGCGTCTCTTCGTGCAGCGCCGCGCGGTCAAGGGTGTGACGCCCGAGGCCGCGGCGGCGATCGACGGCGCCG
>DASVOY010000393.1:0-3379 GCA_036383115.1 Allostellaceae bacterium | reverse complement strand
TTCATCTGCGCGAGGTCGATGCACACGCCGCCCTCGAGCGCCGCCACATGACCCTCCAAGGAGGTCCCGGTGCCGAAGGGAATGACCGGCACCTTGTGCCGGGCACAGAGGGTAACGACCTCCGCCACCTCCGCGGTCGAGCGCGCGAACACCACCGCATCGGGCGCGTGCGGGGTGTGATAGCTCTCGTCCTTGCCGTGCTGCTCCCGCACCGCCGCAGAGGTCGATAGACGATCGCCAAAGCGCTCCCTCAGCTGGTCGATGACAGCGTGGTTCGGATGGTTGCGGCGGCGGGCGGTCACGGTCATCGGTCGGCCTTCGGCTGTCTCGAACCATTCTAGGGTGACGGGACGACCAAGCCAATATGCCGATTCGGCGCGCCACGGCCCGCGGCGCGAGCCCGAAACCTCGGAAGGCGCAAATCGAGCAGAGCGATTCATGCGCGCAAAGCGCGTTCCGCGACAGATTTACGCCGCGGCGCGGCGGCGCTTGCAAATTCCTTGCGAATTATTGTCGACGCCCTTCGCGCCGTTGCCGCACGCACGGGATTAAGTGTTTGTTGTTAGAGGAACGCCAAATAATGACGTTTTGGGGAGCCGCCATGACGCTGGCAGCAGTCACCCTCGACGACAAATACACGCTCGACCAAGGGCGCATCTATCTCACCGGGATCCAGGCGCTGGTGCGCCTGCCGATGATGCAGCGGCAGCGCGACGCCGCCGCCGGCGTCAATACCGCGGGCTTCATCTCGGGTTATCGCGGCTCGCCCCTGAGCGGGCTCGACCAGAACCTCTGGCAGGCCAAGCGCTTCCTGGAGCGGAACCACATCCGCTTCCTGCCCGGCATCAACGAGGACCTCGCCGCCACGGCGGTCTGGGGCAGCCAGCAGACCAACCTCTTCCCCGAAGCGCGCTATGACGGCGTCTTCGCGCTCTGGTACGGCAAGGGCCCGGGCGTCGACCGTACCGGCGACGTCTTCAAGCATGCCAATGCCACCGGCACGTCGCGCCACGGCGGCGTGCTGGTGCTGGCCGGCGACGATCATGCGGCCAAGTCCTCGACCCTGCCGCACCAGTCGGAATACGGCTTCATCGACGCCTCGATCCCGGTGCTCAATCCGGCGGGCGTGCAGGACATCCTCGATCTCGGCCTTTATGGCTGGGCGCTGTCGCGCTTCTCCGGCTGCTGGGTCGCGTTCAAAGCGATCGCCGAGGCCGCCGACAGCTCCGCCTCGGTGGAGGTCGATCCCGGTCGTGTCGATATCGTGCTCCCCGAGGATTTCAAGCTGCCGCCGGGCGGGCTCAACATCCGCTGGCCCGATTACAACGCGCTCGAGATCGAGCGGCGGCTGCGCGAGTGGAAGCTGCCGGCGGTGCTGGCCTTCGCCCGCGCCAACCGGCTCGACCGGGTGATGCTCGACAGCCCGCGGCCGCGGCTCGGCATCGTCGCCACCGGCAAATCCTACCTCGATGTGCGCCAAGCGCTCGCCGATCTCGGCATCGACGAGGCGCTGGCGGCGGCGATCGGGTTGCGTCTTTACAAGGTGGGGCTGGTCTGGCCGCTCGAGCCCGAGGGCATCCGCCGCTTCGCCGCCGGGCTCGAGGAGATCCTGGTCGTCGAGGAGAAGCGGCCGGTGATCGAGCAGCAGCTCAAGGATATCCTCTACGATGCCGCCCAGCGGCCGCGCATCGTCGGCAAGGAGGACGAGCGCGGCGCGCCGCTCCTCCCCGCCACCGGCGAGCTTGATCCCGTGCGCGTGGCGCGCGCCATCGCCCAGCGCATCCAGAGCTTCCACACCTCGCCGCGCATCTCCGACCGCCTCGCCTTCCTCGGCGCCAAGGAGCGGCAGCTCTTCGGGGCGAAGGCTCCGCTCGAGCGCGTGCCCTATTTCTGCTCGGGGTGCCCGCACAACACCTCGACGCGCGTCCCCGAAGGCAGCCGCGCCACCGCCGGCATCGGCTGCCATTACATGTCGATCTGGATGGATCGCAGCACCGCGACCTACACCCAGATGGGAGGCGAAGGCGTGCCGTGGCTCGGCCAGGCGCCCTTTACCGACACGCCGCACATCTTCGCCAATCTCGGCGACGGCACCTATTACCATTCCGGCAGCCTCGCCATCCGCGCCGCAATCGCCGCCGGCGCCAACATCACCTACAAGATCCTCTACAACGACGCCGTCGCCATGACCGGCGGGCAGCCGATCGAGGGGCACCTGACGGTGCCGCAGATCACGCAGCAGCTCGCGGCCGAGGGCGTCAAGCGCATCACCGTCGTCACCGACGAGCCGGACAAGTACCCGAGCAATGCCGGCTTCGCCGCGGGCGTCGACATCTTCCACCGCGAGCGTCTCGACGAGGTGCAGCGGAATTTGCGCGAGGCGCCGGGCGTCTCGGTCCTCGTCTACGACCAGACCTGCGCCGCCGAGAAGCGGCGCCGCAGGAAGCGCGGCCAGTTCCCCGATCCGCCGAAGCGCGTCTTCATCAACGATCTCGTCTGCGAGGGCTGCGGCGATTGCTCGAAGAAGTCGAACTGCCTCTCGGTGGTGCCCGTCGAGACCGAGTTCGGCCGCAAGCGCGCCATCGACCAGTCGAGCTGCAACAAGGATTACTCCTGCGTCGAAGGCTTCTGCCCGAGCTTCGTCACCGTGCATGGCGGCGCTTTGCGCAAGCATCACCAGCCCAAGGACCACGAGGAAATTCCGCCGCTGCCCGAGCCCGCTCGGCCGGCGCTCGGCGAGCCCTACAACATCCTCGTCGCCGGCGTCGGCGGCACGGGCGTGGTGACGATCGGCGCCCTGCTCGGCATGGCGGCGCATCTCGAGGGCAAGGGCTGCTCCGTCCTCGACATGACCGGGCTGGCGCAGAAGGGCGGCGCGGTGTTGAGCCATATCCGCATCGCTCGCGTGCCCGAGGACATCCACGCGGTCAGGATCACCACCGGCAGCGCCCATCTGCTGCTCGGCTGCGACATCGTCGTCGCCGCAGCGCCTGACGGGCTCGGCCGGCTGCGCGACGGCGCGAGCCGCGCGGTGATCAACCACCACGAGACCATCACCGGCGCCTTCACCCGCGACCCCGACATCGCCTTCCCGCAAAGCGAGCTCTCGCAGCAGATCGCCGCCGCCGTCGGCGCGGGGAATGCGGACTTCATCGATGCGACGCGGCTCGCCACGGCGCTGTTGGGCGATGCGATCGCGACCAATCTGTTCCTGTTGGGCTATGCCTATCAGAAGGGCCTGATCCCGCTCTCCGGCGAGGCGATCGAGCGCGCCATCGAGATGAACGGCGTCGCCGTCGAGTTCAATCGCCGCGCCTTCCGCTGGGGTCGGTGGGCCACCGTCGATCGCGTTGCGGTCGAGCGCATCGCGACGCCGGCG
>DASVOY010000392.1:0-3907 GCA_036383115.1 Allostellaceae bacterium | reverse complement strand
CCTGCCGAACGGCCGCTCTCGCCCCACATCCAGATTTACCGGCCGCAGCTGACCTCGATGCTCTCGATCAGCCACCGCGTCACCGGCGTGGCGCTGGCGGTCGGTACGCCGTTCCTGGTGTGGTGGCTGGTCGCGGCGGCGACCAGCCCGTCCGCCTTCGCGGCGGCGCAGGCGTTCTTCGGCTCGTGGATCGGCCTGCTGCTGCTCTTCGGCTGGACCTTCTCCTTCTTCTTTCATCTGTGCAACGGCATCCGGCATCTTGCCTGGGACACCGGCTACGGCTTCGACTTGCCGACCGCCTATGCCTCGGGCCTGCTGGTGCTGGCGGCTAGCGGCGTGCTGACGGTCGTTGCCTTCGTTGCCGGTCTGGCGATGAGGGGCTGATGACCATGGAGAAGCAAAGCCTGCGCTCACCGCTCGGCCGCGCGATCGGCCTCGGCTCGGCCAAGGAAGGGGTCGAGCATTGGTGGGCGCAGCGCGTGACCGCGGCGGCTCTCGTCGTGCTCGGCCTCTGGTTCGCCGCCTCGGTCGCGGCGCTCGCCGGTGCCGATCAGGCGACCGTCGTCGCCTGGCTGCGACGCCCGCTCGCCGCCATCCTCACCATGCTGACGCTGGGTTTCGTCTTCTATCACACGGCGCTCGGGCTTCAGGTGGTGATCGAGGATTACGTACATTCCGAGTGGGCGAGGATTCCCTCGCTCGTGGTCGTGCGGCTGCTGTGCCTGGCGCTGGCCGTCGCCGGGATCTTCGCCGTGCTGCGCATTGCCTTCGGAGGCTGAAGATCGTGGCAGAGGCCTACAAGATCATCGATCATGAATACGACGTGGTCGTCGTCGGCGGCGGCGGCGCGGGCCTGCGCGCCACGCTGGGCATGACCATCGCCGGCCTCAACACCGCCTGCATCAGCAAGGTCTTCCCGACGCGCAGCCACACCGTGGCGGCGCAGGGCGGCATCAGCGCCGCGCTCGGCAACATGGGCGAAGATGATTGGCGCTGGCACATGTACGACACCGTCAAAGGCTCCGACTGGCTCGGTGACCAGGACGCGATCGAGTACATGTGCCGCAACGCCATCCCGGCGGTGATCGAGCTCGAGCATTACGGCGTGCCCTTCTCGCGCACCGAGGAAGGCAAGATCTATCAGCGCCCCTTCGGCGGCCACATGGTGCATTACGGAAAAGCGCTGGCGAAGCGCGCCTGCGCCGCTGCCGACCGCACCGGGCACGCGATGATCCACACGCTCTACCAGCAATGCCTCAGGAACAACGCCCAGTTCTTCGTCGAGTATTTCGCGCTCGACCTCATCATGGACGACGAGGGCGCCTGCCGCGGCGTCATGGCGTGGAACCTCGAGGACGGCTCGATCCACCGCTTCCGCGCGCACATGGTGGTGCTGGCGACGGGCGGCGGTGGGCGCGTCTTCTTCTCGACGACCCAGGCGCATACCTGCACCGGCGACGGCGCCGCCATGGTGCTGCGGGCGGGTCTGGCACTTCAGGACATGGAGTTCATCCAGTTCCACCCGACCGGCATCTACGGTGCCGGCTGCCTGATCACCGAGGGCGCGCGCGGCGAAGGCGGCTATCTCACCAATGCCGAGGGCGAGCGCTTCATGGAGCGCTACGCGCCCTCCGCCAAGGACCTCGCGTCGCGAGACGTGGTGAGCCGCGCCATGACCATCGAGATTCGCGAGGGCAGGGGGGTCGGTCCGCACAAGGACCATATCCTGCTGCACCTCGAGCATCTCGACCCCAAGGTGCTGCATGAGCGGCTGCCCGGCATCTCCGAGACGGCGAAGATCTTCGCCGGCGTGGAGGTCACGCGGGAGCCGATCCCGGTGCTGCCCACGGCGCACTACATCATGGGCGGCATCCCCACCAATTATCACGGCGAGGTCATCAACCCGACGCGCGACGATCCCGAGCGGATCGTGCCGGGGCTGATGGCGATCGGCGAGGCGGCCTGCGTCTCGGTGCACGGCGCCAACCGGCTCGGCACCAACTCGCTGCTCGACCTCGTCGTCTTCGGCCGCGCCGCCGCGCACCGCGCCGCCGAGCTGGTGCGGCCCGGCGCCCCGCACAAGCCGCTCGCCAACGGCGCCGACGTGGCGATCGAGCGCCTCGACCGCGTGCGCAACGCCCGAGGCCGGCTCAAGACCAACGACATCCGTTTGGGCATGCAGCGCACGATGCAGAACGACTGCGCCGTGTTCCGCACCGCCGCGGTGCTGGAGGAGGGCGCGCGCAAGGTCGACAACGTCGCGGCGTCGATGAGCGAGCTTGGCATCACCGACCGGTCGATGATCTGGAACACCGACCTGGTCGAGGCGCTGGAGCTCGACAATCTCCTGGCACAGGCCGCCGTCTCGCTGCATTCGGCGCTCAATCGCACCGAGAGCCGCGGCGCGCATGCGCGCGAGGATCATCCCGAGCGCGACGACAAGAACTGGCTGAAGCACACGGTGACCTGGCTCAAGGACGGCAGGGTCACGATCGGCTACCGTCCGGTCCACATGTACACGCTCTCGAACGAGGTCCAGCCCTTCCCGCCCAAGGAACGCGTCTACTAAGAAGAACAACGGGGAGCATCGCGCGATGGTCGAATTCACCCTGCCCGCCAACTCCAAGGTCGGCACCGGCAAGACGTTCCAGGCGCCTGCCGGCGCCAAGCGGGTGAAGGCGTTCCGGGTCTATCGCTGGGATCCCGAGGCCAAGGAGAACCCGCGGCTCGACACCTACGAGGTCGATCTCGATTCCTGCGGGCCGATGGTGCTGGACGCGCTCATCAAGATCAAGAACGAGATCGACACGACGCTGACCTTCCGCCGCTCCTGCCGCGAGGGCATCTGCGGCTCCTGCGCCATGAACATCGACGGCACCAACACGCTTGCCTGCCTCAAGGCGATCGACGACATGAAGGGCGATGTGCGCGTCTATCCGCTGCCGCACATGCCCGTGATCAAGGACCTGGTGCCGGACCTGACCTACATCTACGCGCAGTATCATTCGATCAAGCCGTGGCTGCAGGCCGAGACGCCGCCGCCGCCCGACCGCGAGCGCTCGCAATCGATCGCCGAGCGCGAGAAGCTCGACGGTCTCTGGGAATGTATCCTCTGCTTCTGCTGCACGACGAGCTGCCCGAGCTATTGGTGGAACGGCGAGCGCTATCTGGGGCCGGCGGTGCTGCTGCAGGCCTATCGCTGGCTCGCCGACAGCCGCGACGAGAAGACGGGCGAGC
The DNA here is from genome assembly GCA_036383115.1 of Allostellaceae bacterium. GTDB lineage: Bacteria > Pseudomonadota > Alphaproteobacteria > ATCC43930 > CGMCC-115725 > DAHUYF01. Next base: position 670 of record DASVOY010000392.1, on the reverse strand, counting down.
GCCTCGACGACCTCGAGGACCCGTTCCGCCTCTATCGCTGCCACACCATCATGAACTGCACCCGCACCTGCCCCAAAGGCCTCAACCCGGCCAAGGCCATCGCCGAGATCAAGAAGATGCTGGTGGCGCGCCGGTAGCGCACTCGCTCCTGTCGAAAAGCTGGAGCAACACCGCCCCCATGTCACACCGCCCCCGCCTGCCTCGTCTTTAGGGGCGAGGAGGTGGCCATGCGTGCCGTGCTCATCTGGACGCTCGACCTCGCGCTGATCGCGAACGGCGCGTTCATGCTGCTCGCGCCGGAGACCTGGTACGGCCTGATCCCGAGCGTCGCTGACACCGGCCCGTTCAACCCGCATTTCGTGCGCGACATCGGCTCGGCCTATCTCGTCGCCGGCGCCGGGCTGCTCTGGTTCTGCGTCGACAAGCGGGCGCGGCCGGCGGCGGTCGCCGGTGCCGCATTCCTCTCGCTGCACGCGCTCGTCCATCTCTGGGACGTTGTGGCCGGGCGCGAGAGTCTGCTCCATTTCCTGGAGGATGTGCCCCTCGTCGTCGTGCCAGGCCTGCTGATCTTCAAGCTGGCGCGGCCGGGCTCCCGTTTTTCCAAGGAGGATGCTCATGCTCAGATGGCTGATGCGGCGGCGGATCGCCGCCTTCGAGAAAGCTTATGACT
>DASVOY010000391.1:0-2610 GCA_036383115.1 Allostellaceae bacterium | reverse complement strand
CAGCACAGCAGTCCGTAGCCGGCGCCCGACGCGGTCGTGAAAACAATGATCGAGAGGGCAGGGCGCAAGGCGGTGCCGAGCCGGCCCGCCGGTCAGAGCTCGAGGCGGCGCCAGCCCTCGGGGCCGAGCCTCTCGAGCGGACGGAAGCGCGCCTTGTAGGACATCTTCGGGCTCTCGGCGATCCAGTAGCCGAGATAGGCGTAGGGCAGGCCGCGACGGCCGCCCTGGTCGACGAGCGCCAGCACTAGGAGGGTACCGAGGCTGCGCCGCTTCTCGTCGGGATCGAAGAAGCTGTAGACGGCGGAGAGCCCGTCATCGAGTACGTCGACGAGACAGACGCCGAGCAGGAGACCGTCGCGGCGCAGCTCGATCAGGCGGCTCTCCACCGGGCTGTCGTCGATCATCGCGCGGAAGTCGCCGAAGGTCATTGACGCCATGTCGCTGTCGGCATGCCGCGAGCGCTGGTAGCGCGCGAAGAGCCGGTAATGCTCAAGCGTGGCGCGCGGCTCGGCGAGGCGGACGACGAGGTCGCCATTGGCGCGCTGGATGCGCCGCAGCGAGCGCGTCGCGGCAAAGGCGGCGACGGGGATGCGCACCGGCACGCAGGCGCTGCAGCCGGCACAGGCCGGCCGGTAGGCCAAGTGATGGCTGCGGCGGAAGCCGGCGCGGGAAAGCGCATTGTAGAAGCCCATGGCGTCGCGCCCGGCCAGCTCGGTGATGAGCTTGCGCTCGATGCGCCCGGGGACGTAAGGGCAGGGCAGTGCGGCGGTGCGGTAGAAATGCTGCGGCGGCAGGAAAGGTGCGTGGACGGTCTCGGCGCGCTGCGCCGTTTCCGATACTCCCCGTCCTATCGGCCGCCCATTCCCTTCCGGCATCGTCCTACCCATTACCGCCGCTTCTTTTCGCCACTCCGCAGCTTCGCTCAATTATGGCCGACTTGGCCGCCGCCGCGCCAGAGGCAAGGCGCGGATTACGGCTGGGCTGCCCCCGCTGGTGCCCGATGCTTCGCCTCGCGCAATAGGACAATGCTGATGCGGCGATTGCGCGGCGAGGTCGGGTCGCCCGGCACCAGCGGGCCGCGCTCGGCCAGCCCGACCACGCGCGCGATCCGCTCGGCCGGCAGGCCATCGGCGACGAATTCGCGGCGACTCGCATTGGCGCCGTCGGGCCAGAGCTTCCAGATGTATCTGGGGCTGAAGGCATAAGCCGTCGCGTCGGTATGATCACCCGATGACGCTGGCGATGACGGCGGACCAAACCGATGATCAGCAGCATGGACCTTCTCGGGCCACTAAACTCGAGGGTCTGCGTTAAGATACGGTTGCCGGATTAGTTGCTTTCCTCGGCGCGTTCAAGCCGCCCGACCCTCGGCGGCTGCTCGGGTGATAGTCGGGTCGAAGCCGACGGCGCCCCCCACACATCGATGTGATTTGGGGAAGAATCCGGTGCCCTCCTAGAGTTTGGCGGCGTCGCCATTGAACTCAGGGAGGGTGTCCATGGTCCATCGTTCCGCGCGCCTCAGCGTGCTCGCTGCCGCCGGCGTTGCCGGTCTCGCCGTCGCGTCTCCGGCGCCGGCCCAGGAGGTGACGACGACACGGCAGCTGTCGATCGCGCTCGCCTCCGAGGCGGCGCAGGCCGCGCTCGCCGCCTGCACGCAGCAGGGATACCGGGTCTCGGTCGCGGTCTATGACCGCTCCGGGCTGCTGCGCGCCTATCTGCGCGGCGACGGCGCCTCGCCCCACACCTACGATTCCAGCACGCGGAAGGCCTTCACCTCGGCGAGCTTCGGTGCCACCACCGCGGAACTCGGCAAGCGCATCGCCGAGCACCCGGGCTCGGCCGCTCTCGCCAACGTCCCCGGCGTGCTGGCGCTGGCCGGCGGCGTTCCGGTCAAGGTCGGCAACGAGGTGATCGGCGCCATCGGCGTCGGCGGCGCTCCCGGCGGCGACAAGGACGAGGCCTGCAGCAACGCGGGCATTGCCAAGATCCAGGACCGCCTGCGCTAGTTCTACAGCAAGGTCGCGCCGCTCGGGCGCGCACTCCCGTCCGAGCGGTGTCGCTCGCGCGCTTGTGGAACTCGCTCGCCGCGAGGCGTTTGCCTCTCTTTAGGAGCGGCAGCCACGAGCGCGGATCGCATGCAGCTTCATCTCGAGCCGATCGGCGGCATCGCCGGCGACATGTTCATCGCCGCGCTGCTCGATGCGTTTCCGCATCTGGAGGCCGGAGTCCGCGGCAGCATCGACACGATGCTGCGCGGCCGGGTTGAATGCCGCCTGTTCCGCGATCGCGATCGCGCCCTCGCGGGCAAGCGCTTTGCCGCCGAGGAGATCGCGCACCGCATGTCAGATGCCGACCGCGTCTTCGCGGCGGGCGGCGCGCTCGAGGCGGTGCTCAAGGCGAAGCAGGCGGGCAAGCTCCGCCATATCGGCTTCACCGGCCACAAGAGCCCGCAGTTCCACCGCCACATGCTCGAGGTCGCCGCCCAGCACAAATTTGTCTTCGACACCGTGCAGATGCCGCTCCGCCCAGGAGCGCGCCGGGCTCCTCGCCAAAACGGCGAAGCTCGCCGCCACCGGAAAATACGAGCTCTACAAGACGACGCAGTTCTTC
>DASVOY010000390.1:0-2156 GCA_036383115.1 Allostellaceae bacterium | reverse complement strand
CGCGCCGTTGCGGAACGCGCGCCAGTTCTCGCCCTCGGACTGGATAAGCACGCCGGCCTGCTTGTTGGGGATCGACACATTGCCCTGGACGCCCTGGCGCACCTGGCGCCACTCGTCGGATTTGCCCGGCGCGGTGTCGGTCTGGTCCGCGGCGCGCTGCGCGAGTGCCGGTGCGTGGAAGACCAGCGCGCCGACCACGCCGCTGCCGATGGCGAGGCCGAGCATCAGGAAGAGCGCGAGCGCGAAGGCACCCGAGCCGCCGGCGAGACGTCGTCCATAGCGCATGGCGATCCCTCTCAATACTGTCCGTAGGCCGCGCGCTGCTGCAGCTTCGCGACCTGATCGTCGTCGAGCTTGGTCATCGGCTTGCCGGCGTAGCTGCCCTTGTGCAGGTGCACCACATGCGCCTGCTCCTCGCGGTTGCAGGCGGCGAGCAGGGGCAGAATCAGAGACAAGCAGATGACGGTGACAAGATTCTTCGGCAACGGAGACCTCATTCCAATACGGTGCGACTGCCGCACTCATCCTTCGAGACGCGCCCGTCGGGCGCTCCTCAGGAGGAGGAAAATCGGGTGCCTCATCCTGAGGAGGCGCGAAGCGCCGTCTCGAAGGATGAGTTAGGCAGCGGCACGCGAATCAGCAGCAAATCGGCACCTCACGTGCGGCCGCCCTTGAGCTGGTAGGCGGTGCCCCAGCCCCAGGCGCCCGAGCCGAAGCCGCGCGCCACGACGCGCTCGCGGTAGATATTGGAGATGACATCGCCGTCACCGGCCAAGAGCGCCTTGGTCGAGCACATCTCGGCACAGAGCGGCAGCTTGCCCTCGGCCAAGCGGTTGCGGCCAGAGCCGCCCTTGCTCACCGGCGCATAGCCCTCCTCGGTCGGGCCGCCGCCACAGAAGGTGCATTTGTCCATCTTGCCGCGGCCTCCGAAGTTGCTGGCCTGCGGGTATTGCGGCGCGCCAAAGGGGCAGGCGTAGAAGCAATAGCCGCAGCCGATGCAAATCTCCTTGGAGTGCAGCACCACGCCCTGCTCGGTCTGGTAGAAGGCGTCGACCGGGCAGACTGCCATGCACGGCGGGTCGGAGCAATGCATGCAGGCGACCGAGATCGAGCGCTCGCCGGGCTTGCCGTCATTGAGCGTGACGACGCGCCGGCGGTTCACGCCCCAGGGCACCTCGTGCTCGTTCTTGCAGGCGGTGACGCAGGCGTTGCACTCGATGCAGCGCTCGGCGTCGCAGAGAAATTTCATCCGCGCCATGGTCGGGGCTCCTCACGCTCTCTCGATGCGGCACAGGGTGGTCTTCGTCTCCTGCATCTGGGTCACGGAGTCGTAGCCATAGGTCTGCACCGTGTTGGTCGACTCGCCGAGCACATAGGGATCGGACCCGGCCGGATACTTGCTGCGCAGGTCCTGGCCCTGGAACTGGCCGCCGAAATGGAAGGGCATGAAGGCGACGCCCTTGCCGACGCGCTCGATCACCTTGGCGATCACCTTGGCCTTGCCGCCCTCGGGGCCGTAGACCCAGACCTGCTCGCCGTTCTTGACGCCGATCTGGTTGGCATCGAAGGGGTTGATCTCGATGAACATGTCCTGCTGCAGCTCGGCCAGCCACGGGTTGGAGCGCGTCTCGTCGCCCCCGCCCTCGTATTCGACGAGCCGGCCCGAGGTCAGGATGATCGGGAACTCCTTCGACACATCCTTGTCCTGGATCGATTTGTAGAGCGTGGGCAGGCGCCAGGACATGGTGTCGGCATAGGTCGGGTAATCCGACACCAGGTCGCGCCGTGGCGTGTAGAGCGGCTCGCGATGGATCGGCACCGGGTCGGGGAAATTCCAGGCCACGGCGCGCGCCTTGGCGTTGCCGAAGGGCGAGCAGCCATGCTTCATGGCGACTCTCTGGATGCCGCCCGAGAGGTCGATCTTCCAGTTCACCGCGCCGATGTTGTTGCCGCCGACCTTCTGGATCGCGGCGAGCTCCTCGGGCGTCAGATCCTTGTCCCAGCCGAGCTTCTGCAGCAGCGCCATGGTGAACTCGGGATAGCCGTCCTTGATCTCCGACCCCTCGTTCCAGGAATCGACGGCGAGGAGCGTTTCGCCGCCGCGCTCGACGCCGAAGCGTGCGCGGAAGGTCATGCCGCCCTCCATCGGCGGCTTG
>DASVOY010000389.1:0-1638 GCA_036383115.1 Allostellaceae bacterium | reverse complement strand
AATCGGCAAGCTCGTTATAGGCCTGCGCGGAGATGCGCACCCAGAGCGGCCCAGCCTGAGCAATGACCGCGACCTCGATGCCATATTCGTCCGAGAGGCGGCGCTGGAGCGCGATGCCTTCCTCGGGCGCCTTGGCATCGGCGAGCGGCAGGCGCACCGTCGCCATCGCGGCGAAGGCGCCTTCCGCCGGGCCGGTCTCGGTGCCCCAGGCGGCGGCGAGGAGGCGCGCCGCGTCGCGCGCGAGCGCGTCGTTTCGCGCCATGAGCGCCGCGCCGCCGAGCCGCTGGTGGCAGGCGATGGCGGCCGGCACCGCGAGGAAGGGCGTCGGGTCGCGCGTGCCAGTCCAGTCGAACTCGGCGAGGAAGCCGGTGCCGTAGCCATGCGATATCGTGAGCGGATGGACCAACGCCTGGCTCTCCGGCGGCGCCCAGAGAAAGCCGCAGCCGCGCGGCGCCATCAGCCATTTGTGGCAATTGCCGACATACCAGTCGGCACCGATGGCCGGCAGGTCGAGCGCCACCTGCCCCGGCGCATGGGCGCCGTCGATCAGCACGCGCGCGCCGGCGCCCCGCACCAGCCGCGTCAGCTCGGCCACGGGGAGAACAAGCGCGCTGCTCGAGGCGACATGATCGAAGATCGCGAGCCGCGTGCGCGGGCCGAGCCGCGCCGCGACGACCGCGGCCACGGCCGCCATGTCGTCGAGCGGTAGCGGAATCGGCACCTCGACGATGCGGGCGCCGCTCCGCTCGGCCACATAGCGCGCGGCCTTGGCGACGGCGCCGTAGCCGAGGCTGGTGAGGAGGATTTCGTCGCCGGGCCGGAAGTCGAGCGAGCGCAGCACCGCGTTCACCCCCGCCGTGGCGTTGGCGACAAAGACCATATCGTCGCCGCGCGCGCCGAGGTAGGCCGCAAGCGTCGCCGCCGCTGCACGCTGCGCCGCCGGCAGCTCCAACGTCATGACTCGCAGCGGATTGCGCTCCATGCGCGCGCGCCACTCCGCCTGCGCGGCGAGAACTTCGTTGGGCGTGACGCCGAAGCCGCCATGGTTGAGGTAGGCGATAGCGGGATCGAGCGGCCATTCCCCGCGCGCAGCGGCGCCGTAGACCGGCCCGGTCACGGCGCCCGGTCGGGATGGCAGAGCCGGCGGCGCATGCCTATGTCTTTATCGTATCCCCGCACCCTTCGCCAGGGAGGTTGGCTATGCCCGTCGCCGATATCCTGCATCACAAAGGCCGGCACGTCTCGAGCGTGCGCTCGCTCGACAGCGTCGAGGCCGCGATCAAGAAGCTTTATGACGAGCGTATCGGCGCGCTCGTCGTGGTCGACCGCTGGGGCAAGCTCGCCGGCATGTTCTCCGAGCGCGACGTGATCCACGCCTTTGCCCGCCACGGCGCCGAGGCGCTGCAATACGAGGTGCACGAACTGATGACGCCAGACGTCACCACCTGCACGCCGCAGGACCGCATCGACGAGGTGATGCAGGTGATGACCGCGCATCGCGTCCGCCACCTGCCCGTGATGGAGGGCGGCCAGCTCGTCGGCCTCGTCAGCATCGGCGACCTGGTCAAGCACCGCCTGGACGAGAAGGAGCAGGAGGCGGCGGTGCTGCGCGATATCACGCGGGCGCGGCGGTAGCGG
>DASVOY010000388.1:0-6939 GCA_036383115.1 Allostellaceae bacterium | reverse complement strand
GAACTCAGTTGCCTGATCGTCGATCTTGAGCTGCGGCACGCCGCGGCCGCCATGAACCTGAGCCAGGACGGTGCTGCCGGTCGGCACCGCGATCGGCGCTTCGGGAGCGCTCGCGGGCAGGAATTGCGGCGCGAGCCCGGTGTAGTCGGGCGGCGTCACCCAGATGTCGAGGCTCACCGTCGCGCCCGGACCGGAGGGGGCGAAGCTGGGCGTGACCGCGCGCCACAAGCGCTGGGGCCAATCCTGGCCCGCATCGATCGCGGCGATCACCAGCACCAGCGCCAGCGCCGCGCGCAGCGCAAAGGGATCGCGGCGAACCAGGCCGGCCGCCGGCCAGCCGACATGCAGGCGCTGCATCTGCGCCGCCATGCGCTCGCGATGCGCTTGCCACAGCGCCGCCGTGCCGGCATCGCCGGCGCCGATGGTCAGCCGATCGCCGAGCGCGGTGAGCGGGCGATGCGCCCAGCCGCTCGCCTGCTCGATGCGCCGCCGCTCGGCGCCGCGATCGGGCAGGCGGAAGCGGCGCAGCGCCCGCACGAGCGCCGTTGCCACCAGCGCCGCGGCAATGACGAGCAGTGCCACATGCGCCACGCCCGGCAGTTGCGCCGGCAGATCGAACAGCGCCAGGACGATGAAAACGCCGATGATGCCGATCGCGGGCCAAAGCGAGGGCCAGAGCCGCTCCCACAGGAGCGCCGCGCCGGCAAGCCGGAGACGGCGCGCCAGATGGCGCGGGTTGATCAGGCGTTCTGACGGTCTTTCGGCATCGCGCATCATCACCACCTCTCGCCGTCAACGCTCGGCGAGCCACTCCGGCATGCTGTCCTGCGCCAGGAGCTCTTCATAGCTGGGCCGGGCGCGGATGACGGCGAACGCATCGCCCCTGACCATGACCTCCGGCACCATGAGCCGGCTATTGTAGCTCGAACTCATGACCGCGCCATAGGCTCCGGCGGACAGCACGGCTACGAGATCACCGGCTACCATCGGTGGTAGCGCACGCTGCGCTGCGAAACTATCTCCGGTCTCACAGACCGGCCCGACGACATCCACGGGCGCCCGCGCCGCGCCCGCGGCCGGGGCTCGCACCGGCACGATCTCGTGCCAGGCATCGTAAAGGGTGGGGCGGATCAGGTCGTTCATCGCCGCGTCCACGACGAGGAAGCGCCGCGTCACTCCCTCCTTGAGGTGGAGCACGCGCCCGACCAGCACGCCGGCATTGCCGACGATCCAGCGCCCCGGTTCGAAGGCGAGGTCGGCATCGAGGCCCTGGGTCACGCGCTTGACCATCGCGGCGTAATCCTCGATGGCGGGCGGGGTCTCGTGGCGAAAGCGGATGCCGAGTCCGCCGCCGAGATCGAGGCGCTTCAACGCCATCCCCTCGCCGCGCAACTGACGCATCAGCTCGACGATGCGCGTGAAGGCGAGCTCGAAGGGCGCCAACTCCGTGAGCTGCGACCCGATATGCACCGCCAGGCCCATGGGCGTCACGCCGGGAAGCGCCTGGGCGAGGCGCATGGCATCGGCTGCATGCGCGAGATCGATGCCGAACTTGTTCTCCCGCTTGCCGGTCGCGATCTTGGCATGGGTGCGCGCATCGACATCCGGATTGACACGCACGGCAATCGGCACTGTCTTGCCGACCCGGGTCGCCACCGCGCTCAATTGCCGCAGCTCAGGCTCCGATTCGACATTGATCTGCTGCACGCCATGGTCGACCGCGAAGGCGAGCTCGGCCTCGGTCTTGCCCATGCCCGAGAAGATGATCCGGTCGGCCGGCACCCCGGCGGCCAGCGCGCGGCGGAACTCGCCTTCGGAGACGACATCGGCACCGGCGCCGAGCCGCGCCAGGGTACGGATCACCGCCAGGTTCGAGTTGGCCTTGGCCGAATAGCACAGCATTGCCTTCTGGCCGGCGAAGGCGGCGGTGAAGCGGCGGTACCGCCGCTCGATGGCGGCGCTCGAGTAACAATAGAACGGCGTGCCCACCGCGGCGGCGATGCGTGCCAGCGGCACCGCCTCGGCGTGGAGTTCGCCGTCGCGATAAGCGAATTCCGGCGCACCCGGCGTCGGTTCCGTCTCACTCACGCGGATAGCTCCGCGGGAAGGTGTTGGGCTCGTCGGGCGGCGGCGACGGCGGCCCCTTCTTGCCGCAGCCGGCGAGCGGCAGGGCGACGGCCAGGAGCAGCAGTGCGAGCACGATACCGGCACGCCGCCGGCGGCAAGGCAGTGAACCCGTCATCATGTCATCTCTCAAGGAAAGCGCTTGCGCGCCAGGGCGGCGGCGGCGGCGACGTTGGCGGGCGCGGTGCCGCCGAAACTGGTGCGGCTCGCCACGGATTTCTCGACGGTGAGCACGTCATGGACCGCCGCGGTGATGCGCGGCTCGATCCGCTGCATCTCCGCCAGCGGCAATCCGGCGAGGTCCATGCCGAGTGCCTCGGCGCGCTTCACCAGGGCGCCGGTGACGTGGTGCGCCTGGCGGAAGGGCATCCCGAGCGCGCGCACCAGCCAGTCGGCGAGATCGGTCGCGGTGCTGAAGCCGCTGGCGGCGACGCGGCGCATCGCCTCGGCGTCGACCTGGAGGTCGCGGACCATGCCGGCGGTGGCGGCGAGGCACAGCTCGAGCGTGTCGGCGGCCTCGAAGACCGGCAGCTTGTCCTCCTGCATGTCCTTGCTGTAGGCAAGCGGCAGGCCCTTCATCACCGCCAGCAGCGCGGTGAGCGCGCCCAGCAGCCTTCCCGCCTTGGCGCGCACCAGCTCTGCCGCATCGGGATTGCGTTTCTGCGGCATGATCGAGCTGCCGGTGGTGAACGCATCGCTCAGGCGGATGAAGCGGTAGGGCTCGCTCGTCCAGATCACGATCTCCTCGGCGAAGCGCGAGAGATGCGTGCCGGCGATCGCCGCGGCGGCGAGGAACTCGAGCGCGAAGTCGCGGTCGGACACGGCGTCGAGCGAGTTCACCGCCGGGCGCTCGAAGCCAAGAGCTTTCGCGGTCATGGCGCGGTCGATCGGGAACGAGGTGCCGGCGAGCGCCACCGCGCCGAGCGGACACTCGTTGAGCCGCTTGCGGCAATCGGCGAGCCGCCCGCGGTCGCGCCCGAGCATCTCGACATAGGCGAGGAGATGATGGCCGAAGGTCACGGGCTGCGCCACCTGGAGGTGGGTGAAGCCCGGCATGATGGTGGCGGCATGCCGCTCCGCCTGGTCGATGAGCGCCGCCTGGAGCGCCTGCGCCTGGCGGTCGAGACGGTCGATCGCGTCGCGCACCCATAGGCGGAAATCGGTCGCCACCTGGTCGTTGCGCGAGCGGGCGGTGTGCAGCCGGCCGGCGGCCGGGCCGATCAGCTCGCCGAGCCGCGCCTCGATGTTGAGGTGGATGTCCTCGTGCTCGGCGCGGAAGGGGAAGCCGCCGGCCTCGATCTCGGCGAGGATTTGCTCTAGACCCCCGGCGATCGCCTCGCCATCTTCGGGCGACAGGATCTTTTGCCGCACCAGCATGGCGCAATGCGCCTTGGAGCCGGCGATGTCCTGGGCGTAGAGGCGCTTGTCGAAGTCGATCGAGACGTTGATGCGCTGCATGATCTCGGCCGGCCCTTCGGCGAAGCGTCCGCCGCGCGCGGCATTTCCGGCCGGCGCGGCCTCACCGCCGGCAGCGGCGCGCAGCTTTTCCGGCGACGCTCCAGGGACCTTTCTCGTCATGGCTGGTGGGCAGCGGGAGAATAGGGACGAATGATCTTCATGCGCATCGTCTTCGTGCTCGTCGTCCTGGCCGCGGCCGGGCTCCTGGGGTTCGCCTACTGGTCATACTCGGTCGCCCGCCGCGACAGCGGGCCGCTCGCGAGCAGCGGAGCCGATGTCGGCGCGTTGTCGCCGTCGCCGGCGCTTGGCGAGTTTACCCCGCTCGACCCGCCGCGGCCAGTGCCGGGGCTGAGCTTTGCCGCCCGCGTCGGCTCGCCGCTGCGGCTCGCCGATTTCCGCGGACGCTGGGTCCTGGTCAATTTGTGGGCGACCTGGTGCGCCCCTTGCGTGCGGGAGATGCCCTCCCTCGACCGCCTTCAGGCGAAGCTCGGCAACCGCCTCGTCGTCCTTGCCATTTCCGAGGACCGCGGCGGTTCCAGCGTCGTCGATCCGTTCCTGCAGAAGCTCGCGCTCCAGGCGCTCGGCATCTATCTCGACCCCAAGGGTGGGGTCGGGCAGGGTCTCGAGATCCGGGGCTTGCCGACAAGCGTCCTCGTCGACGGCGAGGGCCGCCTCCGCGCGCGGCTGGAGGGCGCGGCGGATTGGGACTCGCCGGAGATGCTGGCGAAGCTCGAGCGCTATCTGCGCCCGGCGGACGGAACGGGCATCATCAAGACCTCGGCCGGACGCGGTTAGGCCGCGGCAAGGACGCGGCGGAGGAACGCGCCGCCGCGCCTGAGCCCTTCCTCGTCGATGCCGTGGCCGAGGCCGGGGCGGACGAGGTGCTCGACCGGCACTCCCGCGGCCTTCAGCCCCTCCGCCGCCATGGCGAGCGCCTGGAAGGGCACCACCTCGTCGGCGTTGCCATGGACCAGCAGCACCGGCGGGCGCGAGCGGATCTCCTCCGCGAGGGTCTCGGCGCCGACGAGCGCCCCCGAATATCCCAGGATGCCCACCGGCGCTTTGCTGCGCCGCAGGCCGACATAGAGCGACATCATCGTTCCCTGGGAAAAGCCGACCAGGGCGAGGCGCGATTCATCAAGCCCGCGCGCGGCAAGCGCATCGTCGAGAAAGGCGTCGAGGATCGGCGCCGCGGCGCGCACGCCGGCGAGGATCGACTCGGGCGAACGCTCCTGCAAACTGAACCACTGCCGGCCGAACGGGGCCATGTCGCAGGGGAAGGGCGCGTCGGGCGAGACGAACTCGGCGTCCGGCAGCAGCGGCGCCCAGTAGGGGGCGAGGCCGATCAGGTCGTTGCCGTCGGCGCCGAGCCCATGCAGCAGCACCACGAGCTGGCGCGGGTTGCCGCCGGTGGCGGGCTTGCGGACGGGACCGCTCAATGTCGGCAATAGCGCCACTTCCTGCTCCTCTCTCGTGGTTGAGGGCGCAGCAATAGAGGATGCCAGGCCGGGTGTCACGCCCGGGCGCTCTTGCTAAGGTCGCAGTGCCATGAGCGCCATCGTCACCCGCTTCGCCCCGAGCCCGACCGGCCATCTCCATCTCGGCCATGCCCATTCGGCGCTCGTCGGCTGGCATGCGGCGCGCGAGGCCGGCGGCCGTTTCCTGCTGCGCATCGAGGACATCGACCGCACGCGCTGCCGTCCCGAATTCACGGCGGCCATTCTCGATGATCTCGCTTGGCTGGGGCTCGACTGGGACGGGCCGGTGCGGGTCCAGTCCGAGCATTTCGCCGATTACCGCGCTGCGCTCGGCCGGCTATCGGAGCAGGGGCTCATCTATCCCTGCTTCTGCACGCGCGCCGACATCACGGCCGAAGTGGCGCGCGCCGATGCGGCGCCGCAGGGTCCGGAAGGACCACTCTACCCCGGCACCTGCCGCGCGCTGGCGCAGGAGACCCGTGAGACGAGAATGACGGCGGGCGAGCCGTTCGCGCTCAGGCTCGACGTGGTCCGCGCCGCCGCGCTCGCCGGTCCGCTCACATGGCAGGACGAGAATGCCGGCCCGGTCGCGGCCGATCGGCTCAGCCATGGCGATGTCGTGCTCGCCCGCAAGGACACGCCCACGAGCTACCATCTCGCCGTCACCGTCGACGACGCGCTGCAAGGGGTGACGCTGGTGACGCGCGGCGAAGACCTCTTCGGCGCGACCGATGTTCACCGCCTGCTGCAGGCGCTGCTCGACTTGCCGACGCCGCGCTACCGCCATCACCGGCTGCTCACGGATGCGAGCGGCCGGCGCCTGGCGAAGCGCGACCGCGCGCTGACGCTGCGGGCGCTGCGTGAGGCCGGCCGCACGCCTGCCGAGGTGCGGGCGATGGCGGGCGATTCCACAGGATAGCTCTGCCGCAGCGGCGCGGCCCGATCACTCGAGCCGGCGGTGCAGGCCGGTCGCGAGATCGAGATACTCGGCATCCTCCGGCGTCACGATGCCATGGCGCAGCGCGAAATCGATAAGGACGAGGTTGACGTTGAATTTGAAGTCGTCGCTCGTCCGCACGCGCTCGATCACCTCGGCCGCGTCCATGAGCGCGAACGCGACGATCTCCCCGTCGGTGTTGCGCGGCGTGAAGCCGGCGGGAACCTCGAGGTCATAGAGGAACAGCACGTCGTCGCGCACGCCATACTGGTTCTCCATCCGGTAGGAGACGGCGCCGACCGGTGGCGCGCGGGCGATGAGTTCGGGCGGCATCGCCGCCTCTTCCTGCGCCTCCTTGGCCAGGGTATCGGCAAGGCCATGCTCGTGGCTGATGCCGCCGGCGACGAGGTTGTCGAGCTTGTCGGGCGCCACTTTCTTGTCCGGCGCGCGGCGGCCGATCCACAGGCGGAGGCGGCCGCCTTGCCGCCGGTAGCCGTTCAGGTGCACGCCATAGGCGCGCACGCCGAAGAAAGAGACGGCGCCGCGGTCGAGCTTGAAGAGCGGCGGCGCGCCCCAGCGCGGCGCCACGGCGAAGAACTCGTTCCGCCATTTCGGCAGCAGCCCGTCCGCGACCAGGCGCTCGACGACGCGGTCGACCGCCTCGCTCAGCGCGGCGAAATCGCCGCGGGCGACGAGCCGGACGGTATCTCCCGCCACCGCAAACACCTCGGGAAAGCGGCGGAGCGCCTCGGCATTGTCGCGCCGCACGAGCCCGATCCGCGTCTCGTCGCGCAACAGCGGCAAAAACCGCTCGGGTCGGTATTCGTTGCAGCGGATGACGTGGCGCAGCAGGCTCATCGTGACGGCGTTCTCCGAGATCAACACAGGCGCGGCGGAGGCGATCGCCACTACTTAGCCGATCCCTGACGCGCTGTCAGCGCG